>JBJOQZ010000057.1:0-4424 GCA_046049705.1 Candidatus Parcubacteria bacterium
GTACTACTATTATTTATTGTAAGAGTACCACCTGTGTTGTTAGTGAGAGTACCATTGTTAGTAAGAGTACCACCACTGTCTATTGTAAGGGTAACATTGTTAGTGAGAGTACCACCACTGTCTATTGTAAGGGTACTACTATTATTTACAGTAAGAGTACCATTGTTAGTGAGAGTACCACCACTGTTTATTGTAAGGGTGTTACTATTATTTATTGTAAGATTACCACCACTGTCTATTGTAAGGGTACTGCCACTTTCAATATTCAACGAATAATTAATAAAAATAGAACTAACTAAACCTGTTGTACCCTGCACGTGTAAAGTGTCTCCATTTATTGGGGTATAACCTGAGGTTCCTGAACTACAATCAGATGAGTCCCAAATATCAGCAGAGTTAGAAATATCTCCTGAACAAATATAATAATCTGCAGCATCTACTGCTGTCGGCAGCAAAGTAATAAAAAATAGAAAAAAAATAAAAAAAAATTTGCTTGAACTTCATATGCCTTATATTATATCATATTCAATATTGAAATTGTGTACTTTTTTATATATATTCTTTGTATATAACTACATATCTTAATTCATGAGAATATCACTGAAGAATTCTATGGACTGTCGAGGAGAATCCGAACCAAATATTGCAGATCCTACGACTAGTTTATCTACACCTGCATCGTATAGAGGTCGAGCATGTTCATGATTTACTCCCCCGTCTACTGATATCTCTAGTGTTTTATATGACCCTTCTCCATTTTTTGTTACTTCAGCATTGTGTATATCAAGTGCAAGTAATATTTGTTTGATTGTCTCAAATACTTTTGGTGAAAAAGGATGATGTTGATACCCCACCTCTTCAATCCCCATACATTGAATTCCAGAGATATCTTGTAGATGTTTTTTAAAAATAAAATCCATCATCCGTTCTGAAATCGGACCGGGCAATACCGCAATGCTGACTTCAACATTTACATTTTTCGCAACATCGATAGCCACTGCAATATCATTTAAATTATGTTCTCTCGCATGCAAGATAACTCTACTGACACCAACCTTTACCCATTCATCCACTGCTTTTGCTGGATTTTCAACCATGAGATCAACATCATAATCAAGCTCCTGCCAAAATGGCAACCCTTCAATCTCAGATTGCATATTTCGAAAATGGATATCAAGATGATCTTCGATCTTTGATTCGCCTGCCTTTAGATTATCATGCAGACCAGTCCCTTTTGTTGGCTTTAAAAAAGGCCAAGACAGTGCTGGAGTAAAGACTCCATCCATAATATCAATCTGCACTCGCTCAACTGCCCCACGCACCATACCAGCCATGAATTCAAAATCTTGATAATCCTTTGGCATGATTGCTGGAATAATCGGTGTTTGGTTTGATCGATCTATTTGATTGGAGCTAATGTCAGACATAAATACTGTATGCTTATGTTAATTGTTTAAATGATATGTTCGTCGATGCCATGTTCGAGAATATCGATTTCGTCGATACGTCTCTCATGTCTTGCTTCGTCACTGAATTCAGTTTTGAGCCATAACAATACCACAGACAAAGCTTCTTCAGAAGTCATAAATCTTGCACCAAGAGACAGGATATTTGAATCATTGTGTAGACGTGACAGTCTAGTTATCTCTTCAAGAAGTTGTAGTGATCCACCAGAACGTGCACCGCCATATACTGTAGCTGCTCTGATATGAGGAAATTTATTGGCAACCATAGCTTCTCCTTGACCTGACCCACCAATTACAATACCTAGTACATCTCGTCCTTGCGCCACATATGGATGTCCATGTACGGTATGCGTAGGGTGATTTCCTGATATACGCGCTTCTTCATATACTGATACATCTTGAGCTACTTGGGAAATGTAAAACGGATAATCATCGTCTGGATTAAGTTCATGTGCTCCACGATCAGAAATGTCATACCCTTTTTCACGCAATTGCTCTACTAGAAAAGCTTTGAGTTCGAATCCGGCATGGTCTGAAGCAATGGAGATTTTCATACTATTTATATCAATGCAGCAACCTGCACTACATGTCGGACCAATGAATGTGTATACCCACCTTCATTGTCATACCAAGCCATCACTTTGACGAGGTTTCCGTCGACAACACGAGTCATCTTTAGGTCAGCAATTGATGCATGTGGATTTCCGATAATGTCTCGAGATACTAATTCTTCTTCTGTAGCTTCAAATATCCCTTTCCATTTTGCTTCAGCGGCACCTGCTTTTAAGATTGTATTTACTTCCTCAACAGTCGTAGGTCGCTTTGAGATAAAAGTAATATCTGCAATAGAGCCAGTGATAACAGGTACTCGAACTGCAATACCATCAAACTTCCCTTTCAGATCTGGAATTACTTTTGTTACAGCAATCGCTGCACCAGTTGAAGATGGTGCCATATTTTGAGCGGCAGCTCGGCCTTCTCGCCAATCTTTTTTATTTGGAGCATCTACAAGTGCCTGACTGGCAGTGTATGCATGTGTTGTATTTAAGATAGCTTTTTCAATACCGATTTTTTCATGCAAGATAGAGATAACAGGACTTGAAGCATTTGTAGTACACGATGCATTTGATGTAATTTCTGATTTAGAGAGATCTTGTTCGTTTATACCCATGAGCACAGTATGATATGAAATAGCACCAGTCGGATCATCTTTTCCAGGCGCTGAGATCACCACTCGCTTTGCACCCGCAGTGATATGAGCATGCGCTTTATCTGCCTGAGTAAATAAACCCGTAGACTCGAGGACAATATCTACACCAAGTGTTCCCCATGGAAGTATTGCTGGATCTTTTTCACTCACATATTTCACCTCTTTGCCATTGATAACCAAAACACTTCGCTCTTTATCTGCTGTCACCTCGAGGTCGCTTTTACCATATGTACTATCGTACTTCATGAGATATGCAATATTTTCAATTTCAGCTAGATCATTGATTGCGACTACCTCAAGGTTATCTTCTAAAACTGCTAACTTCAAAAAAGCTCTTCCAATTCGCCCCGCACCATTAATTGCTATTCGTTTTTTATTCATACTGTATGTCTTAACTACTATATCGATAATACCCTTATTATAGCATTTGATTTTTGATATGGGCATATACCCGATAAGTGTAGTTTAGACACTTTGATAGATGTAGATACTTAGGATCCAATTATACTTCTTGCCCTATAGCCTCAAGACGGGTAAGTCTATCAGCAAAATAATTATTTATCTTCAGTTGTTCATCCCACTTTTTTTCTAAGCCTTGGATAGCAGCCATAATCATCTCGGCCATGCTTTTCATTTCAAGGCGAATATTTGAGACATCCTCCTCCAATGGATTAAATCTTGTATTTATAAAGTGTAAAAACTCCCCTTTTGTAAGTGGTGCATCTAGACTTATTGATGCTTCGTCGTATGTATATGTCATATGTATATATTAAATAGATAATACAAATGAGCATACATTGACAGAGGTGAAATTTTGATAAACTTTGACTTATAAAACTATTTAATTGAAGCCATGCTTTGTATTTTCCACTTATCAACATAGGTACTGTGGAAAATACAGTATTGATTTTAGTACCAATCCTCTTATCCAAAGATTAAGCCAATGTGATACCTGAGTAACCTATCTTTATCCAATCTTCTGTACAAAAGCAATAACCGCTTCTTTTGCCATAGCAGGATTGACTGATCCTTTACTTGCTTTCATGATCTGTCCCACGAAGAACATGAGTGCCGCCTCTTTACCTGACTTGTAATCCGCCACCACCTGTGGATGTGCAGTGACTAGTTCAGAGATCATCTTATTGAGTGCCTCGGGATCATTTTTCTGAATAAGCCCATGAGCTTCTGCAATTTCTCTAGATGCTTTACCGACAATATCTTGGCGTGAAATTCGTGAAAGAGGTGCTATAGAATCTTTTGCATTTAGAGGGGTATCTGAAACAGTGATATCGAAATAAGCGAAGAAAAGCATGGCGAGCAAGTCTTTTGCCCCTCGTGAAGATAAATCACCGGCTTGAATCATAGTGATGATATCTGCAAACTGTTGTACAGATACTTTTACCTCTTGCTTTTCATCACCTGCAGTAGGAGAAGTATTTGTAGCACCAACACCACTGGTGCCATATTTTTTAATCAACCCAGCCAAGTCTGATGTCACATAATTAGTCGCAAGTTTAATCAATTCTTTTTCTTTCAATACAGATGATACAGAATCGAAAAACTTCTGGAAACCAATATTTTGTACAAACATCTCTGCATCTTCAGCTTTCATATCAAAATCTGAGACAAATCGGTTACGAACTTGCCATGGCAATACTGGTAATTCTGCAATAATTACATCATGAGCAAATTCTGGAATTTCACTGACAAATAGCTTTGGAATATCAGGATCTGGGAAATACATATAG
>JBJOQZ010000058.1:0-4107 GCA_046049705.1 Candidatus Parcubacteria bacterium
TAAAAAAAGATGATGGACAAAAAGGCTATGGAAGATAAAGGGACGATGATGAAAGATGGCGCACATACTGAAGATATGATGAAAAAAGATGAGACAAGTATGATGGACAAAAGCGAGACTGTGGTGAAAGCTGGAACATATGAAGCGTATAGCGCAGATAAAATCGCCAAAGCAGAACAAGGTAAAGTTATTATTTTCTTTCATGCATCATGGTGCCCATCATGTCGTGGACTCAATGCAGGTATAGAAAGTAATCTTGCATCAATTCCTGAAAATGTGACCATCTTGAAAGCTGACTATGATAAAGAAACAGAACTCAAGAAAAAGTATGGAGTAACATCTCAACATACACTTGTACAAGTAGACAAAGATGGAAATATGATCAAAAAATGGTCTGGTGGGTCAAGTCTCGATAGCATCGTCTCAAAAATTCAATAATATGATTTTCTTCCTTATTGCAATCTTGGCGGGAATATTTACAGTCATTGCACCTTGCATACTTCCTTTATTGCCAATTGTGATAGGGGCTTCAGAGGCTGGAGAAAAAAGAATATCAAAGAGGGCAATAACTGTTATCGGTTCTCTATCGGTATCAGTTATTCTATTTACACTTTTGCTCAAAGCAACGACGATATTTATATCTATCCCACAGGTATTTTGGCGTAGCTTGTCAGGAGCAATAATCATCTTTGTTGGTATAGCAATTATGTACCCTTCACTTTGGACAAAGATCCCGTATATGAGCAAGCTCAGTATACTGAGCAATAAAGCAGTAGGAGCTGGATATCAAAAGAAGAGTTATAAAGGCGATATACTCATCGGCTTAGCACTGGGTCCAGTATTTACGACTTGTTCGCCGACATACCTCTTTATTATTGCCACTACATTGCCCGCAAGCTTTATTGTTGGGTTTGTGTATCTACTCGGATTCACCCTCGGTCTAGCTCTAGCCTTACTCCTCATCGCTTATTTCGGACAAAGAATTGTTAATAAGATATCAGCACATATGAAGGCGACTGGAAGAATAAAACAAGTGTTAGGGGTACTCATTGTCATAGTTGGTATCCTGATACTGACTGGATACGATAAAAAGATAGAAACACAAATTCTTGACTCAGGATATGGAGCGACAATTCAACTCGAGGATTCATTAATAGAAAAATTTGGACCAAAAAATATGGAAAAAGAATCAATGAAAGAGTCATCAGCCAAAGCCGGTGTCGTAGACAACGATGTTGCATATCAAACAATCACTCTTGCTGGTGGCTGTTTCTGGTGCACCGAAGCATATTTCCAAGAACATCCAGGAGTGATAGATGCCGTCTCAGGATATGTCGGTGGAAGCGAACAAGATGCATCATATCTTAAGGTGGCAAAAGGTATAACTAAACATCGTGAGGCGGTACAGGTGACATATGACCCAAAAGTAATTTCTACTGAAGAGATACTCGATATATACTGGTCGCATATTGATCCTACAAATACCGAAGGTCAATTTGCAGATAAAGGATTTCAGTACACAACTGCTATCTTTTATAACGACGCAAATCAAAAAGAAATTGCCCTTGATTCCAAAAAGCGCTTAGAACAGAGCAAACTTTTTGAAAAGCCGATTGTGACAGAGGTCCTTCCGTTTACCAGTTTCTATAAAGCTGAAGAGTATCATCAGGATTATTATAAGAAAGCTTCAGATCATTATGAGCGATATAAAAAAGGTTCAGGAAGAGCAGGTTTCGTTGAAGAGACATGGGCAAAGGATGCCGCTATTAAATTTTTAGAAGATAAACAAACTACTACGATGAATGACAAAATAAAAAAAGACTATGCCTATACTGAAGAAGAAATCGCTGAGAAATTAAAAAATCTTGATCCGCTTGCATACCATGTGGTTGCTGAAAATGGCACAGAATCTCCATTTAATAATAAATATTGGGACAATAAGGCTGAGGGGATTTATGTTGATATCGTCACAAAGAAACCTCTCTTCTCTAGTACACATAAGTATGATTCTGGTACAGGATGGCCAAGTTTCTGGAGAACCATCGATGATGATTCAGTGACTCTTCATGAAGATAATTCACTGTCTACGACGCGTACCGAAGTGCGAAGTGATGCAGGTCATGTTGGACATGTATTTACTGACGGTCCAGTAGAGGAAGGTGGTCGTAGGTTTTGTACCAACTCCGCATCACTCTTATTTGTACCGAAAGAGGACATGAAGAACCAGGGGTATGAAAAGTATTTGTATTTGTTTAACTAAATGTAAATTGTCAGGTAGAATATATTTATGAAAAACCCAATCGTCTGGTTCGAGATATATGTCAATAATATCGACCGAGCTACTACATTTTATGAAACTGTATTCAATACCAAACTTTCTCCTATGAGTGATCCGACAGATCAAGGTATGCGCATGATGAGTTTTGATATGGATATGTCTGCACATGGTTCATGCGGCATGCTTGTCCAAATGCCTGGTATGGATGCAGGGAAAAACAGTACTATTGTCTATTTTCATAGCGAAGACTGTGTCACCGAAGAATCACGTGTAGTAACTGCAGGTGGTATGGTCATGAAGCCAAAAATGAGTCTTGGTGAATATGGCCATATGTCACTATGCAAAGATTCAGAGGGTAATGTCTTTGGATTACACTCCATGCAGTAAACAATTGAAGATAGGTACCAAAATATCTGCCTGCAGGATAAGTCAGATAAGTGAAAGAAAACTTATACATCTCGCGTATACTATAAGTAGGGGGTCAATTTTTGTATATGTCTGAATCATCTGCACAGCCTCAAGTGGTATTACATACAGATCCAGTCGAACATACTCAAACTATGACTTTGACTGATCAAGAGATTGCTCGCCTTGTCCCACAACAGCGTGAGTTATTTGCTGTGCTTATACGACGATACGAAAAAGCCCTCCTGAGATATATGCAAAGACTAGGTATATCTCAGGTAGAAGATAGGCTTGATATTTTACAAAATACATATATCAAAGCATATCGAAATATATTGAGTTTTGATACATCGCTTTCATTTTCCACATGGATATATCGTATTGCGCACAATGAATCTGTCAGTTTCCTTCGGATAAAAAAGATTCAGCCAGTATCCACACTTGTCGATGATCCAGATGTACTCCTCGCTGGGCTCCATGACGAATCTCTCGATATCGCAGAAGATACAAATGCACGCATAAATGCCGATCATGTATCCAAAGCCCTTAATCGTCTCGATGAAAAATACCGTACAATACTTATCCTGAGGTATTTTGAAGAGAGAGAATATCAAGATATATCAGATATTTTGCAAATACCCGCAGGATCTGTTGCGACATTGATTCATCGTGCCAAAAAACAATTGGCAAAAGAATTACATTTTATACATACATAAGCTTATGAGTCATACACCACATACATCACCACAAGACATCGAGTCAAAGAAGACGCCTCAACAAAAAGAAAGTGAGGGTTCTTATGTCGACCTTGTGCTTTCACGTATCGAACAAGAGGGGATTAAGCCACATGGTCGCTGGTATTTTATATTGAAAAATGAATTGCTTTGGAGTATCGGTATTTTGACGGTCCTTATCGGTGCATGTGCGGTGTCAGCTGCGCTCTACAATTTGTCGCATACAGAATTTGAGTTATATCAAGTGACACATGATTCAGCCCTATTGTTTTTCTATGACATGATGCCATTTGTTTGGATCTTTGGCCTTTTGATTTTCATCGGCATTGGATATATTCAAATTAGACATACGAAAAAGGGATACAAGTATCCGCTCTATATTCTTGTTGGAGGCATGTTGCTTATCAGTATTGCACTTGGTGTCATGTTGCATAGTATTGATATCGGAAAAAGAACAGAAGAGGTATTTGGAAGATACATTCCATTTCATAGATCAGGGGAGATGATACGACAAGATAGATGGATAAATGCCCCAAAAGGGATTGTGGCTGGAGAAGTGATACTTGTAGATACACAGATGTTTGCAGTAAAAGATTTTAAAGGTGAACAATGGTTGATTGCGACAGAGTTTTTGGGGCCACGGGACATGTTCCTCGTCGCCACTGGTACAAAGGTGCGAATCGTCACGCT
>JBJOQZ010000059.1:0-4019 GCA_046049705.1 Candidatus Parcubacteria bacterium
TGATATACTTTACATGTAAGTAGCCCACTGAATTGTGGGGTTTTCTATTTACAAAAAGTTCCCTGACAACCAAACATCTCAACTATGAAACGCATTGCGCTTCTTATTGCTGTCCTTACGGGCGGCATCGGGGTCGGATACCTGCTCTTTGCGAGCAAGTCCCCGACCGCAGTTGTGGTGTCCCAGTCCGAGCCCGCAAAGGCAAAGGCTGTGACACCGGTCACAAAGAAAAACAATAAACCCACCGGAGACCTATATGTCACCGGTGGCATCGAAGCGATTGGGTTTGGAGATAGCTATATCCCACAGCCTGAAAGCTTCAGCGGTGGTCAAGTGACTGCCGACAATACGACAACAAGCAATCCAACCCAACCTGAATCAGCACAATGAAAAACCATCCAGTCTATCAGAACATCCGCCTCATCCTGACTCTGCTCGCCTTCGCCATGACGGCGATGGCGCAGACGCCGGTTACGCCGGTCACCCCAGTGACTCCAATTGAAGTTACTCCGGTGACTCCAGTGCCGCCACCCACCGCAATGCCGATAGGCTCATATGCCCAGCTCAAGAGCTATGCAGCAGAGCAGATCAGTTTTGCGCAAATGGGGCTTTGGGCTCCGACGTACCAGTCGCTGCCCGGCGAAGTGAACTTCGTCAGTGGAAACCGGCAAGAAGGCGAGTCGCCTTTCCGGTTCCTCGAGCGAGTTCTCAAGTCAGAATTCAGATTTGGTCTTCTCGACAAGAGGGACAGGATTACCGTCGATGCATCTGTCTTCAGCAAAGAAAGCGATTTCTTGTTCTGGGCAAATGAGTCGGCGTGGACTTATGACAAAGGAAATGGCGCATTTGGATTCAGTCTGGAGCTTCTCAGGCTTCACCTGGCTGACACTGTTGCTTTGCCGGCAGGGAACATCACTAATGCCTCCATCTACTACCGTGACGAATACGGTCAGTTCGCCTGGCCGCTTCCGCTGACGATTTATCAAGGCAAGATCTACTTCCCGACGAAATATGCGGGAAGGGAGGGCCAACTGGTTGGCTTGTATCCAAGTGGTGCAGGTTACTCCCAAGTTGCTTACGACCTCTCCAAAGACGGAAAACAGGTCAGGCCTGTGGTCGTTGGTGGAATGGTCAAGGGTGCGATTGATAATACGTTTGAGTTCCATGTGAACAAAGACTTTATCGATCAAAATATCTGGGTTTCTGCTACGGCGGAAGGATCCAGGGAGACACCTCCGGTCGTACGGATCAATGTGCCCAACAACGGCGTGCAATATCGTTTCCATGTATCGTCTCAGATTACGCGCTACGGTCGCAAGATTGGGGTGCCAAATCGGGCGATGGTACGCTGGGAAGGTGGCGCGCCCCATGGGGTTGACGTACAGCTTCAGATTGATGCCAACGGCAACTCCTACCTCGAGCTTCTTCCAGGTGTGTACTGGCTCATGCTCGACAATGACGAGATCTATGATGATCTTCGTCCAGCGCCGAGCACGGATGATATCCCTATCGGGGACGGCAAAGGTTAATCACCTGAGCCACTTACTCATATATTAGCTTTGTATGTGAGTGATGTTCTTTCCAAACCAATGAATTAAAGCCGAAGCCTGCATGGGTTCAACTCCTGTGCAGGCTTTTTATTTTTCTATTCCAAAATAAAAGTGCTTGCCAACCGTAGTATATCTTTATGTTTTTGCTTTTTTTCTTTTACCTCCACCGCATCAAACCATTTAATCTCTGTATTTTTCTTAAACCAGGTACGTTGTCGTTTTGCATAATGCCAAATTGCAAAGTATAACTGTGTGTCAAATTCTTCACGTGTGATTTTTCCTTGGAGCAAATCTGAAGTATATGCATATTCAAGACCAAGTTCTTGCATGCGTTCATGGGTTAAGATGTCAGTATCAATAAGTCGCATAGACTCTTCAAGCATACCTAAATCCATTCTCATCTGTATACGTTTTTCAATACGCTCTTTAAGTAATGCATCATTTGTATCTAGTCCTATCCACAGTACTTCGTATGGAGTCTGATGTTTTAATTCAGGTATATACCCAAGATGTTCTATGATTTCGATGGCGCGAATAATTCTTCTGGTATTTGTAAGATCGACTTGATGAGAGGTGATATTGTGTTTTTCAACAAGCTCTTGAAATTGTTGCAGTAGTCCTTCTTTTGATTTTGAATCGAGAGCAGTGCGAAGGCTCGGGTTAGGTGGTACTTCTGGAAATATTGTTTGATATACCACACTATCTATATACATACCTGTGCCTCCACAGATAATCGGTACAATATCTTGCGCATGCATCTGCTCAATCAAAGCTATGGTGTGTTTTTGGTAAATCACAACAGACATCTTTTCAGACGGACTACAAATATCAAGCATATGGTGCGGTACACCTTTCATCTCTTCTTTTGTAATTTTACCTGTACCAAGATTCAATTCTGTATATACCTGGCGTGAATCTGCACTGATAATTTCAGCCTTTTGACCTTGATTTTTTCGCAAAGAAAGCGCGATATCGACTGCAAGATCACTTTTTCCTGTTGCAGTCGGACCGCATACTACAATTACTTTTTTTGATCTAGATCTGGTTATTTTATTTTGTCTGACATCTTTTTGGTGCCCTATGATAAGTGCAATCAGGATAAATGAAAATACAAGTAGGAGATACCAAGAAGTAAACATATGAAAAGAAACTGGTTTCCAACCTGCTGCCTGATTCGGATAAATCCAGGCGCGAGCAAATGTGCCGACCTGTTCACTCATCCAGATAATAAATGCAAATAATGCATTAGAAAGGAGAGGGTGAATACGATAGATTTTATCTGTGAGTCTCACCTCAAAGATAGTCTTCCAAAATACTATAACCAGACCGACAAAAAGAATATATCGAATATCATATGTAAAATGATTTGTGAAAAAATTGATATAAATTGCCAATCCAAAGATAAACATGGCAAATCTACTTGGTAGATTGGTAAATACAAATTCATTTATACGCCATGAACGGACGATATATGAGCCAATGGCAGAATACATAAAACCGGTAAATAGCGGGACATTGTATATAGCAAAAATACTTGGCTCTGGATATTGCCATGAACCAACAGAAGGTGAGGTCTTGAATATTTCCATGCTCATAGCTGCAATATGGAATAATGCAATAACAAATATTTCTTTTGGTTCTTCATATTTTCTTAATATGAGAAATGCTTGGGTGAGGATGGCGATAATAAAAAGGAGATCGTAGCGATATATTCCTGGAATAGAAATATATTTAGTGAAAATAAGTGCAACTAAAAGGACTCCGCCAAATACTGCGGCTTGAGCTTGTTTTTTTGTAAATATAAATAATTCACGTAGAAGGTGAGACATAGGTTTGTGTTCTCTCCTTAAAATTCGGTGCACTGCTGACACAAGCGTATTTTGTTTCAAGTATTCGCAAAATACTGAGTGCGCCAGTATGTCAAAAATATAGTCGCTCGCTACACTCTCTCCTTATTTTTTGGTGCCGGAGGAGAGACTCGAACTCTCATGAGGTTGCCCTCGCACGATTTTGAGTCGTGAGCGTCTACCATTCCGCCACTCCGGCATATTGTTTGAATGGGTGAAATCATATTACCTGAGGCCTGCATATTTGTCCACAGATTTTTCACAGATATGGGTAAAAAAGCGTTAAAAACATAAGGTAAATATAGCTCGGCTATGCTAAAATATTGGCATGAATGAACCCAATCCAGTCCCATATACAGCGCCGCAAGATCCATCTATCGGTATGCCTTCTTCGCCAACTTTTACTACTCCTACTCAACCTACGGAATTTATTCAGGCTCAAGTCCAGACCGATGTCCCTAGCCTGGTTTCAGTAGAGCAAACAGAGCCTGATATGCCAGAATATATTGAACCTGTTACACCTATTTCGCCCATTACGCCAATTGTGACCATGTCACCAGAGGTAGAATCAACTATGCCTAGTGCTTCGCCACAAGTCTCATCGGTATCAAATGTATCAGAG
>JBJOQZ010000060.1:0-4399 GCA_046049705.1 Candidatus Parcubacteria bacterium
CTGACACCTGTTTAATTGATGCATCTATATGACGCTCAAGAATCATGGCCGATGCAAGTAAAGGCTCCACGAAAGGCACTTTACTTTTTTGAACCACTTTTTTAAATGTCCCTCTCATCGATTTAGACATAATACTTAATATGTTAAGTGTTTTTTGGGTGGGAGTCAATGTATGCATATTATGCACAAAAGATTTGAACTAATGACGTCAATGCTCAACTATTGACAATATACTTAAGTGTCGTAGGATTATATTGCTCATCTGGGACGCACTGGATTACCAGTGGTCTGACAGGGGGTACATAGCACATCAACAACACAACACAGGCCCAATTTTATGGACCCAAAAAAAAGAACCACCCGAAAAAGTGTCACCACTGCTTCGGTAGCGGCAGCGACAATAATCGCATCGCTTCCGCTTGGAGCAGCAGTACCACGTAGTGCACTGGAGCTTAGTGACAACAAGCTATACAGCTCCAGTACAGCATCGGAGTTCCTCGAAAACTTCGGCCCTGGATACGCACTGCCGAAAAATAAAGCCCGCTCAATTCTTGGTCTAGCCGAGCTCAAAGCATGGTTGGAAGAAAAAACGCAGGTTTATGTCTGTGTGCAAGATGGCGACATTACACACTGCTGCACCTTACAGCTGCACGGACGACGCACCATCCAATTGGTCAGCGTACCACCTGACACCGAGCTCCCCTCCGGAGCCATCTGGCTTATGGTCCCATAAGCCAAGTTCCTCGACCACCCTCCCATTCCGGCCTGCTGCGCTCCCAAGCGCAGCAGGCCTTTCTTTTTTCATAAAAATACTGTATAGTTTTGCTTCACGATTCCCTCTTTTTGTATCGACTTAAACGCAGGCCTAGCCTGTACTCGAAACTCATATTCGAGGCCTAAAAGTTTGAGACCTAAAAGTGTGTGAAAAGTTCAAGAGAGTAGAGTAAATCAAAAGCAATATATTAATCAAAACGTAATCATTTTATAATCATGCAAATTAGAAATATCGCCATCATCGCTCACGTAGACCATGGGAAAACTACAATCGTAGATGCCATGATGCGTGCAGCTGGCGCAGTTAAAGAAGGGGCAACTAGTATGGATTCAAATGCCATCGAACAAGAACGAGGTATTACTATCTATGCTAAAAATGCTTCCCTCACCTATAAGGATACAAAGATCAACATCATCGATACGCCAGGGCACGCCGATTTCGGTTCTGAAGTAGAGCGAGTCCTCCGATCTATCGATTGTGTAATTTTGATTGTGGATGCACAGGAAGGTCCTATGCCTCAAACACGTTTCGTACTCAAAAAATCTCTTGAACTCGGACTCAAACCAATTGTAGTACTCAATAAGCTCGATAAACCCGCAGCCGATCCACATCGAGTACACGACGAAATCCTCGAACTCTTTATGGAACTTGGTGCAAATGATACTCAACTCGATTTCCCTACCGTCTACGCTATCGGACGTGAAGGAAAAGCAAAGATGACACTTGATGAAGAATTCATCAGTCTTAACCCTCTCTTTGATACTATTCTTTCTCATATTCCACCAGCTGATCCTGACAAAGACGCTCCACTCCAAGCACAACCATTTAACCTTGCATATGACAACTACCTTGGACGTATGGCAGTGGTACGTATTTGGAAAGGAACAATCAAGACAAATGCCAATGTATTCGTAAAGAAAGCAAATGGATCTGTAACTAGCGGTCGTGTGACAAAAATCTACGGCTTTGAAGGTATGGGTAAAAAAGATGTTACTGAAGCATATGCTGGTGATGTAGTCATGATTGCAGGTATTCCAGAAATTTATATCGGGGATACAGTTACCGATGCGGAAGGTACAGAACTCCTCCCTACTATCACCGTAGACGAGCCAACTATCTCACTTAGTTTCTTGGTAAACGATTCACCATTTGCCGGACGAGAAGGAAAATATGTAACGAGCCGACAAATCCGTGATCGTCTTGAAAAAGAACTCGAAGTAAACGTAGGTCTACAAGTAGATTTCACTCAAGCAGATTCATTTAAAGTATTTGGTCGTGGAGAACTCCATATTGCCGTACTCCTTGAAAATATGCGACGTGAGGGATTTGAAATGCAGGTGTCTCAACCAGAAGTTATTACTAAGATGATTGACAGTAAAGAGTGCGAGCCATATGAAGAAGTGATTATCGATACTCCGGACGAATTCTCAGGTGCGATTATTGAAAAGCTTGGTAAGCGAAAAGGTATCATGACAAATATGGTACAAAAAGATGGTGGTACCCGACTTACATTTGAAATTCCGACTCGAGGACTTCTTGGATACCGAAGCCAATTCGTAGTAGATACGAAAGGTGAAGGAATTATGTCGAGTCGATTCGTAGCGTTTAAGCCTCATGCTGGTGCAATCGAAAAGCGAGCAGTAGGTTCTATGGTATCTATGGAAAATGGAAAAGCACTTCACTTTGCTCTTGGAAACCTCCAAGATAGAGGTGCACTATATATTGCTCCTGGTACAGATGTATATACTGGTATGGTAATCGGAAATACTTCTAAGGGTGATGAAATGGAAGTAAATCCAACTAAAGGTAAGCAGCTTACAAACATGCGAGCCTCTGGTACTGATGATACTATTTACCTCAACCCTGCCCTCACTGTTACTATTGAGCGCGGACTTGAAATCATGGCCGATGATGAATATCTTGAAATCACTCCTGAAAATGCAAGACTTCGAAAGAAATATCTTACAAAAGCAGATCGTGATCGCGCTAAGAAAGGAATGTAATCCCCTCAGATTTTACTACTCGCATTCAAACAAATAGTGTTTGAGATAAAAAGCTGGGTTATCCCCAGCTTTTTATTTTTTTCATTATTATTTCATCTACAATATTTTATATATATTGCATATGCGAATATTAATTATTGAAGATGATGAATACTTGAGACTATCTCTCAAAAAGGCCCTTGAGTCTGATTTATATGTTGTGGACCATATGGGTGACGGGGTCAATGGCTCTTATATCGCTCGTACACATGATTACAATCTGATTATTATTGATTATGTCTTGCCAGGCAAAAACGGCCTTGAAGTCGTAAAAGAAATCCGTGCTAAAGGGGTCAATACTCCGATTTTAATCATGTCAGTGCGAAGTGAAATAGACGATAAAGTAAATCTTCTTGAATCGGGTGCTGACGACTATATTGTTAAGCCATTTACCTATCAAGAATTTCGAGCTAGAGTCCACGCTCTTTTGCGACGCAACTACAAAATTATCGATGAGACTATGGTCATAGACGATCTCACTATAGATATTTCGAAAACAGAGGTCATAAAAAAGGGTGAAAAAGTATATCTTACTCGAAAAGAATTTATGCTTCTTCAGAGTCTGGCTCGCAATCCAGGCAAAGTCATTACTCGAGCCGAATTACTTGAAGAAGTATGGAACAGAGACAGTGATCCATTTTCAAATACTGTAGAGGCCCATATAAGAAATCTACGCAAAAAGCTTGAATCGGATAAACGTCTGATTCACACAATACCCGGTCGTGGATATAAGATAGAGTCTTGATTTCTAGATATCACATACCTGAAACCTAACTTTAGCAAAAGATGAAATACGATTTGATGAGAAATTCATCTTGCTAGGTTTACACTATGTTTGTTATTCATAATAATAGTAAATATATGCTTAAAGATATTATAAATGGGAAGAAAACAGTAAAGGAGGTTATTTCGACTATTAAAACAAAAGGAGAAAAACTTGATTTACCTTGGAAATAAAGGTATCGATGCACCATAATTTTTTTTGAAAAGATATATTAGTATAATGAGCATATGAAAAAAGCATACGGAATCATATCCATGGTCTTACAGTTTTTCACCCCACTGCAAGAAGATATTGAGCTACATAGAAAAGAACTGGTTCTCAATGTCATCTTAGGACTCTGTCTCTCTTTTTCTTTTGGATTGCTTATACTACTTATCGCATCAAAGACACTGAACCAAAGCGGTATCAGTGTTTTTGATTTTATATTTTTCACTTCCCCGTTTCTGGTTGCATATATATGTTCTAGAAAAGGATGGATTAACACTTCCTCAATTATTTGTATCTCGACATTTTCTTTTGGTACATGGTATGCAATTCATACTTGGGGTTTTACACTACCTGCCGCGCTCTTGTCTCTTGTTCTTACTACTACTATTACTGGTGTCCTCATCAGCAGTCGTGCTGGATTTATTTATGCTTTCTTTGCAACGATATTCCTTTCACTTGATCTATATATCATGCATTCTTATGGTCTAGGCCCGGACCTGAGTTGGCAACAGACAAGTATAGACTGGAACGACATGATAGAACTCTCTGTATTCCTTCTTTTTGTGAGTGGTCTTACTTGGCTCTCGAATC
>JBJOQZ010000061.1:0-18698 GCA_046049705.1 Candidatus Parcubacteria bacterium
TTTTTATGCATTTGCAAAAATGCCCACTGCGTCCACTTATAGTATTCCGGATCAGTTGTATTTACTTCGCGCGACCAATCATAATTAAAACCAAGAATAGAAAGTTGTTCTTTGTATCGCGCGACATTTTTCTTTACTGCAATACTTGGATGGATTTTGTTTTTGATCGCAAATTCTTCTGCAGGTAGACCAAAAGCGTCCCATCCCATCGGGTGAAGTACATCGTATCCATTCATCTTTTTAAAACGAGAATAGATATCTGTAGCGATATATCCTCTTGGATGCCCTACATGAAGCCCTGCACCAGATGGGTACGGGAACATATCGAGAATATATGCTTTGGGCTTTTGTTTTGATTTAGAGGCATTTGCACTTGATGTTGTATTGTAAATACCCTGCTTCGCCCATTCTTTTTGCCATTTTTTTTCAATTTTTGAGTGATCGTATTGTGATTTCATGATGAGATAATAAAGATAGTATGACTAACTGTGTATCTGTGCAAGTCTTATGGTTTTGGCATATAGAGCGCCAAATTCTAGACAATATCTAATCTACCGCAGCATTGCAGGCTCAGGATTATATGGTTTATATCTCAAAGGATCGATTGAAATTTCAAAACAAGTTCGTCCAGCTTTGTGTTTTGAAAAATCTTGCTCATCGAAGCGAATTGGATACATCGGACTTGGATCTGTAATTGCTAATTCTTTTCCACCTGTACCTTGAACTCGCTTATCTGCATCGCCATCTTCTGCGAATGTCGCACAGAGTTCAAATGTTGGGTATTTATCTTTTTGCCCTTCAACAACTTTTGGCTCAAGAATACGATAATCATATGCAAGCTTGGTCGATGGATCAGTTGGTAGCGCATTTGCATATGGATTGCCAATCTTCATTTCCTCTAGTGTTTTCGGCAATGCTGCATTTTTGCTTTGATAATAATTTAATACTTCATATTTGATTGAACTCAAATCTGCCTCTCTTTGATTATCGTCACGAACATTTCTCTGAAATGCTGGAGAACCGATATACGTAAACCCGATGACGATAAGTGCAAGAACTGCTGCCAAGAGTCCATACCCAAGACCTCGTGACAGTTTTGGATTATCCGCGAGTGATCCATGGATTTCATATCTTGTAAAAAGCCAAACCAAGATACCTACCACAAGGACAGCAACTGCTTTCCAGATAAATCGAGGTGAGATTTCACCGCCGAGATAGGTATTGATAAGTACTACAAGATTGATTGCGAGTGTGACGATACTCAAGGTAAATGTAAGATAGAGAAACCACTTTCTTACCCACAAATCCTTAAGTGAGGGATTTGCGCGAATACCTTTATAAATACGACTTAGTAAATATACACAAAGCGGAGCAACTACGATGAGCATAGATACCGAAAAACGCATACTTGATGCATACGGATCATAATAGTTAAATTGCCTGTCTGGAAAGATGGTATTGATCAGTGAAAATGTAAATGTCAGCAGCACTGTGAGAAATGTATAGAATGCTGCAATAAAACCTATATATAAAAAGAAATCTTTTGCACCTACTTTTGCCTTTGGAATTTGATTAGACACTCCCTCGGGCATAGGAGATGAAACAGGTTGGGTGTTTGGGTTCATGGAGTGGATTATACAATAAAATGAGTGTATTGGGTATATAAAACAAGTAAAAGAAAGCCACGAGCTTCAACTACACCTTAAACTCAATCACATCCCCATCCTTCACCATATACTCTTTCCCTTCTGTTCGGACCAAGCCTTTTTCTCGGGCGACACCAAATGAACCAGATTCAAGCAAATCTTTCCACCAAATCACTTCTGCACGGATAAATTTATCCTTAAAATCAGTATGAATCGCCATACCAGCAATAGGGGCAGTTGAACCACGAGCAATAGTCCAAGCCCGAGTCTCTTTTTCACCCGTCGTAAAATATGTTTCGAGATCAAGAAGTTTGTATCCAGCACGAATCAATGTATTGATACCATCGTCAGTTGAAGCACCGAGCTCTGCACGGAATAATTCTTTTTCATCTCCTTCTAAATCTTTGAGTTCATGTTCAACTCCAGCATCGACAATTACATATTCATCTTCTTCTTTTTTAAAATATTCCAAAAGTGCAGTGAAGCGAGGGTCAGGATTTCCAGCACCATCGATATTGTCGAGATTCTTTCCGCCAGCTTTTTTATTCAAGACATACAAAATCGGCTTAAACGTAAGTAAGTTGAGTGTGCGCATCGCCTCTTTTTCTTCATCTGTCATCTCTGCAAATGCTTTTCGGGCCAATCTTCCCGCTTCCAAAATTTTCAACACTTTTTCGAGTGCACTTTTTTCTGCAATTGCTGCCTTATCTCCCCGCTTTACATCTCGCTCTACGCCTTGTAATCGCTTATTTACCGTCTGCATATCCGCAAGGATAAGTTCCAGGTTAATTACCTCAATATCACTTAAAGGGTTAACTTTACCGTCGACATGGATGATATTTTGATCCTCAAAAATACGCACCACTTCAGCAATCGCATCTGTCTCGCGGATATTTGTCAAAAATTGATTTCCAAGTCCTTCACCTTCCGAAGCACCTTTTACAAGACCTGCAATATCCACAAATTCGATTGCAGCAGGAATAGTTTTTTGAGTTTTTGAAAAATCAGCAAGCTTGTGGAGGCGCTCATCTGGAACTTCCACGATACCGACCGATGGGTCGATTGTACAAAAAGGATAGTTCTGTGCAGGCACAGACTTTTTGGTAAGAGCATTGAAAAGTGTTGATTTACCAACGTTTGGGAGACCCACGATGCCGATTGAGAGTTTCATAGATTATGAGTGTAACATATTAGTTGACTAATTACATCTATAGAATATAATACAGACATCATCACGAAAAGCCCCTCTTCAAGTTCCGTCTTGCAGAGGTTCTTTTTATTTTTGAACACTAATTTTGCTGACAAGGTCATTCATAAATGCAATATGCTTACCAGCAAAACGTTTTAGTAAAGCTGAATACTTATTTTTATTTGGAACCAAAACAGTTTTTAGCTTATTTAGTTTCAATAGATACTGAATCAGACAATAAAAATCACCATCTCCACTAACGATGACTGCTTGGGTATAATCTTTTATATGGTGCATTGCGTGCAATACCATTTCCGCATCGACATTACCTTTTATTGTGCCATCACGGTACTTAAGTACTGGCTTAAATACACAAATGAAACCAGCTTGTTGCAAGGCAGAATAAAGATCATTATTACCTTCTATATACCCAAGAAAAATATAAGCAGTCGAAACTGAGTAATGTTCTTTTAAGTACACTCTAAATCTCTTCCAGTCAATTTTGAAACCATAGCTTTTCAAAGACAGATAAACATTTTGAGAATCTATGAACGCAAAATTTTCTTGAGCTTGAGTTTTCATATATTATCTTCCCATAATCTCCCTCAATTTGTCTTGATGAGCCATCATAACCTCGATAGCAGCTGCTTGCTGGTCTTTACCCGTCTTCATTTTTGCCTCAATTTCTTTAGCAATATTCATGAAGAAATCAGGATTTTTTTCGATAGCTTCGAAGACTTTTTTTTGTTCTGCTTCAGGAACACCTTTCATCTGCTTTTTAAGCATCTGTTTCATTAGGAAATTTTGAAAAAATGACATGTAGAAGATTATATCAAATATCCAAATACTCGACTACTGCTAAGACTGAGGTGACACTGATTCTGTGGCCATGCGAACTTTCTATTCAATCGGTAAAGAAACAGTGAACTCCGAGCCGTGACCTTCTCCGAGTGAAGCAGCCCATACCTTACCACGATGTTTTTCGATAATATTTTTAGCCATATACAGACCAATCCCCATACCTTCAGTGTCTGTATGGCGAGCATTTGTTGACCGGTAAAACTTCGAGAAGATACGAGTTACGTCGTCAAATGGGATTCCTATACCATTGTCTTTAAAGGTAATTAGGATTTCACCGCCTATCTGCCTTGCTTTTACGACAATCTCACCAGCTTCTTTAGTATAGATAAGTGCATTTTCAAATATAATTTGCATCGCAAAAGCAATTCGAGTCTTATCTGCTTGAATATTTGGAAATGGCTGCGGAACATCGATTCGAACATGAAGCTTCTTACGTTCTATCAGATCACTATGCGCAGTAAACAGATCTCTTAAAATCTCATCAATCTTTACGGGTGTAAATCGGTATAAATATAAATCATTTTCATCTTTAGAAACATCGATAACAGCACTTGTGAGTTCGAAGAGTCGAAGACTGGCAAACTGTATCTGATCCACTGCCCTATTTCTCTCTTCTGCTGTATCTGCATCTCGTAATTCTTCAGCGAGCCATCGGATATGTGTAAGAGGTGTCCTAAATTTGTGACTGATATTGTTTATAAATTCATATTTTAAAATATCTGCCTGTCTAAGTTGTCGCCAAATCAAAGCACCGACAAACAGGATGACTATTCCTGTAAAAAATGGTATCGGCCAAAATGGAAACCCTGTAAAGTGTTGGACAAGGTAATTGTTGAGGACATTGACCCCAGCTGTCATAAATCCGACAACTGAAACGGCTATAAAATAACCGAGCGCATGTCTTGCGACAACATGTAAATTGAGTAAGTCATATTTTAAGAGTCCATATGCAAGAGGTATGGTATAGAGGCCAATAAAAGCAGTTGGCAACATACTAATTTCTATACCGAAAATAGGCAGGAAAAAGAGTGAACCGATTACATATACATAACCAAAAGCCATGAAAAAATACGTGAGCCTATTTCGATCAATCTTATCCATTTTGTAGTAATACAAACCAAGAGCACTAAACATATACAGTGCAGACATAAGGAAAAAGACTGCAAATACCCAATAAAATGGACCCGGATTCAGAAAGTTAGGAAAGAATTGTTTCGGTATAGAGTCAATAATAAACAGCTCAGGTGCTCTTATTGCCCAGACTGTAAGCAAGGTTGCACAAGCATACATAAACATAAGCCCCCATCTTTGTGGATATACTTTTTTGAAAATAGAGAAACCAAAATGCGCGGTCAAACAAACTGTAAACAAAACGATATTTGTTATAAGTAAAAATATCTTTGACTGAACTGGGTCTGTAGCGTTTACTCCAAGAACATGTGCTATACAGTAGATTACGAAAGTGATAGTTGTAAGGAAATACAATGTATAATCACGCTTTCCCCACCCTCTAGAAAGCACAAAAAGGCCGAGTGATAAGCTAATCACTGCTGAGGTAACATATCCGATATTGTGTATCAATAAACTCAGATTCACTTAGCAGATTATATCACGGGTATGTGTATAGACAACTAAATCTGCTTTTGTTTTTAGTTTTTTTATTCGTTCTGCCACTTTCCAGCTTGCAACTATACTTTCAGGATCGGCAAACACTGATGTATTTTGATTGTAGACTGCTTGAAATACATTGAAATATGCATCATGATTTCCGCGTGAAAAATCAATATGATTTTTTTGTTTTTTATAGACCAAATCAATTCCTGATTTTTGCACCGAAACGGCTTTACCTGATGAGATGGTGTACTTAATATCTTTGAGCTCAGGATATTTTTTCAAAAGAGGACCCGTGACACCAAAAGAAACATGGAAAAATGTTTCCGTTTTTGAATCTTTCTTCACATGCTCGACATCTAAATACCCTTTATATTGGCCAAATACCATCTTTCCTTGAATTGCCAGTGAAGCTAATATTGCGGCCACCGAAGGGAGATTCTTTGTCTTATCTACCACTTGCCCTGCTTGGGCTTTTTGATCCAATATGACTTTGATTCGAATTCTGATTGCACGTGCAAGGACTTGGAGGAGATGGTTTTGACCGACATCATAAAGTGCTCCCACTGGATCGTAAAAACTTCCACGTCCCTCGACACCAAATGTCTCATAAAGATGCGCTGTTATTTCTTTTAAATCTGCACTACCAAAAGTAGGCGCAAGCAATAGAGGACATATTTCTGAAACCTGTTCTAATTGTATAAGTGCATCCTTCGCAAGATAGTGATCGACATAATAAAAATGCATACTATTATTTTTTGTTTTTTCGAAAACATTTAGTATATGCTTTGCACTCTCCAAGTTTGTACCAAGAGGTTTTTCAATCACAATATTTGTTTTAAGTTCTGCCTTATACCGCTTTGCAACATGTTTCTTGATTGGACCAACAACATGTTCGATTGTAGATTGAACTATACTTTCATGTACATCTGGTGGAAGCGATGAGTAGACAGTAATAGTCACAACTTCAATATTTTTTGTGATGTGTTTAGGTAGAATATCTTTCTCAATAACAGCCTTAATAGATTGAAATAGTTTCTTTTGTTGCAAATCTCCTTGTATGTATTTACTTTGTTGCAATGACGAAAATTCAACCGGAGGAATAGGTTTTCTCCCAGCCCCAATAAAAAATAGCCCTTGTGTACCAGTTTGTGCGTATACTGTATCAGCCAATGTTTTGAGTGCTGGAATAACTTTTTTTCTTGCTAGATCCCCTGTAATTCCGAATAAGATATGAATATTCATACCTAAATTATACTATGAAATATAAAAAACCGCTTTTACTCTGCGGTAGATTATGGAGTCTGTACTTCTGCCGTAGACGCCTCGCCTGCTTGACCTGTTTGAGGAATAGTTGAGGTTGCTGACGTAGCCTGAGCCTGTGACGATGCAGAGATAATAGCTGCAAAATCCACAGCTCCATTTTGTGCACCCTTATTATTTTTTTCGAGCTTGAGCACGGTCTCAACTTCCCCTAAATTCCGCTGTACTTTTCGTATTTCAGTAGATGCTTCAGTAAATTTACCACTTTTGGCCAATACGATAACAGACTCAATAGTAGAACTTGCATCAGCAAGACGACTTTGCACGAGATCAAGTGTAGATTGCCCAAACGAAAATGCTAATAATTCAGTCTGGATATCTTGTATCATAAACCTTGCTTCTTTGATATTTGATTCAATAACCATCTGTGCAACTGTGGATTGATTTGATGGCACAGTAGACGAAGCTTGTGAGCTGGCAACAAGACCAGCTTGCACTTTTTCTTGGATATTGATTCTTGTATTTTTTGCTGTATCAAGCTCTGACTTTACAGTAGCCAATAAAGTAGATACTTGAGGGAGAGTAGGCGCTGGCACAGCTTCAATGACAGATGCTTCATGTAGCGCAGAAAGAGCAACGGTGCCCCCTGTTTCTGTGGTATCGGGATTAGAAATAGTAGCTACCGTGGCCACTTGATCTGGCTGTGTTGTAAGTGAAAGACTAGCCAAGATGAGCTCATGTGTTTGCAATGCTGATTCAAAGTCAACCACAACTTCTTGTGCTGCGCTTAAATTGTTTTTTGAAACAAGTGATGCAACACGATTTTTGACTTCATCTGCTTTCTTTACAAATTGATCTTGCAGGATTTTTTTGCTTTTTTCATCGAGCTTCCCTTGAGCTGAGAGCACAGCGGCTTCTTCAAGTCGACGAGACGACATCTCGACAGCAAGCTTTGCTTTAGCTTCGTCAGTAACTGCAGTGAGGTCGCGTACTGATTCATTTACACTTACTTTAAAAGAATATAATGAGTCTCCAGGAAGCGCTTCTTCAGCCAACATAGAGGTAGTACCAAAAAAGAGTAGAACAAAAGATGCGACGAGGGCAGGAACAAACTGACGTCGTTTGATATATGAAATCCAATTTGAAACAAAGACTTTTTTACCAGAAGATTTTGCCCCTAAAACAGAAACATCGCCTTGATCTTGAATCAAAGCACTGAATTCTTTTGTATCACCATGAGCCAAAGACACAGCTTCAATTTTCTCAATCACAAGCATAGACTGCTTAAATACTTCTCGTTTTTCTTGAGAAGTCATAGATACCTTTCGGTATGCTTTTATGATATTTTCGAAATTTGAATCATTCATAATGTAAAATGTCGACCTTAAGAATATCTTTCAAGAGTTTTACGGCACGATGTATCTTCACAGATACAGTATTTTCTCTTTGTCCGGTGGCAACAGAAATTTCTTTGACTGAAAGCCCATCTATATAACGCATAAGTAGGAGTGCTCGCTCGTCTTCTTCAAGAGAATGAATTGCTTTGATTACAATCTCAGCTTCACTTTCATCGATGATTGCAGTATGGGCACTATGTTGATCACCTGGATCAAACCCTTCATCGAGGAGTGAATCAAGAGAAAGTTCTTTTTTCTTACGGTAATTGTCTATTATTGCATTTGTGGCAATACGGTAGAGCAAAGCCTTGATATTTTGAACCTCACCATCTCCTGATAAATACTCCCATACTTTGACGAAAGTATCCTGAACCACGTCTTTGGCCTTTTCCCTATCCGAAAGCTTATAGTAGGCAAAGCGAAAGAGTGCATCCGCATGTGCGTCATAGGTTTCTTTAAAACTAATCTTAAGATCTGAATGTGTCTTCTTAGACATAAATCATGACGTACCACAAGGCAGGTTATTACAGAGATTGGGTTGTGTCGTATATATAGTATAGCATATCCCCATGCTTTTTTCAGGTTTTACTGCTAAAATACATACATGCTTTTACGCAAAAACTCTCAAAGACAGCTAAAAACAAGCGTAAAATCCTATAGCTGGTTCAAGATGGCGATGCTCTTTTTTGCCTTTATCTCCCTTGCTCTTGGGTTGGGCCTAGTTCAGTCCGCCATGGTCAGCCGACAAGCTTTTTGGAGCCGAGTTGAACAATATCTCAACTTCGCAAATCCAAACTATCGCTTTGTACATATATACCCCGGCATGCGCCGCGAGGAGATTATCGAAAAATATACAAATATCCTTGGTTGGGATGAAAAGGATAAGCAATGGTTTATTGCCTCTGCCCCATCAAACACAGTATCAGGGAGTTATATAGACGGGTACTTTCTCCCTAAATCATATGTAGTAGACAAAGATGCCTCTGGTCAAGAAGTAGGAAAAATGATGCGCAATGAATTCGATCTTGCAGTACAAGAAAAAGTCATCGACAAATTACCGAAAAGTAAAACTGACCCTGAAGGCGAAAGTGTCATTAGCCTTGATACAGCAGTCCGTATAGCCTCTTTAATTCAAAGAGAAGCTGCAGGAAAACATGATATGCGACTTATCTCTGGCATTATGTGGAATCGTATTTTCACCGGGATGAAGCTAGATATAGATGCAACACTCCAGTATGCCAAAGGTACCCCTGAGGACTGGTGGCCACAAGTGACTGGCAAAGATAAGTATCTTAAGTCTCCATTTAATACATATCAAAACAAAGGACTGCCACCTGCCCCGATTTCAAACCCTAGCCTCGATGCTATTGCAGCAGCCTATAATCCTCAAAAGACAGACTGCCTCTTTTACTTACATGACGATGATCGCCAAATTCACTGCACCAAAACATATGAGGAGCACAAGGCAAATGTAGAGAAATATTTAAAGTAGACTGATTGTAGTATTTTACTAGGAACTAGGCCACCTCTCCTAAATACGGTAACTCCCATACTTTCTTATCTGACCCTAACCTTTTACTTTCTTTTTTAAAATAACTTACCGCCTGCAAAGTGGAACCAAGCATCAGAGTATGCTCACCGTATTTCCTGTTGAGACCATCAATCGTCTTATACAAAAAGTCTGCCTGTATACCTCGATGTGTATCCTGCCCTGCATCAAAATATGACAATTGCACTGACTTTGTAGTATCCACAAACCCTCGTACCGTAATACCTACAGTTTTGTACGTATTATGAGACCGCAATAGATGTGGAAGTATTTTTTTGATATACCACAATATATCCGCAGGATTATGTGTCGGCTTTGAGAGAACTTCTTCATGTACTGTATATCTAAAGTCTTGATTTTTGATGAAGAATGAAAATGAAGTGGCCTGTACTTGTATTGAGCGCATTTTTTCGCATACCTCTTCTGTATGTTTTGAGAGATGTGCATATATGTAGTCTATGTCTTTTGAAAATGGGTAAAACGAGCGAGACGACATAATCGATTTTGGTACCTCACGATGAGTAGCCACTTTGAGTACTGCCGCCCCTTGCAATTCGGTGTGGATTTCACGATATGGTTTCGAGAGTTTTAGTCCATACACCTGATATGACTGAAGTGCTGCGAAATCATATGCGGTATATATCCCGGCCTGTCTCAGCAGTCTTGTTGCAGATGATCCTATCCCCCAGACTTTTTCTATTGGTGTAGATTGTAAAATAGCTATCCGTGTATTTTCAGTAACATGTACCAAACCCGCCGGCTTACTTAATTTCGAAGCAATCTTTGCAAGTACTTTTGTCGATGCTACCCCAACACCAAATGTAATACCGAGCTTGCTCTCCAATTCATCTTTTATCTTATATGCAATATCTGGGCCAAGATATGTAATATCAGCAAAACATTCATCAATACTGTATTCTTCGACGCTATCGGTATATGTGCGGACAATATTGTACATGCGCCGAGCAAAAATCGTATATGTAACATAATCAGAAGCCACAAAAACAGCATCTGGGCATACTTTCAAAATATCTGACTTCTTCATCCCTCTTGTCACACCCTTTCTCTTAGCTTCATAACTCATAGCTGAAGCAATATATCGTTCGCCACCTGTAACTACAGGCTTACCTTTTAACTTCCAATTTTTTGCTTGCTCAACAGAAGCAAAGAAGGCGTCACCGTCTATGTGCATAATTATTTTCTTGTGCATATATGTTTAGGTGTATATTTAGACATACTTTCGGATTACAGAAATAACTGTGCCGATAATCTGATATCGTGTATGTGATTGCGGCGCAGACCGTATATCCTGCATGTACATGATCAGATGTCCTTCACCTTCTATAAGTACGATAGCCAACTGATTACTTTTCGGCATCGTGCCGCGCTCAAAAATAATAAGATCACCGTGGCAAATACCATGTTCTTGCAGACGATCGCCTTGCATACGCAATAGGAAACTTGCATTTTTATCACGGACCACATAGTCCTCGATATGGATAATATCTGCCAAATCCTCATCGACAGGTGAAGCAAATCCTGCATATATGTATCCAAGAAAAGGTATCGGCATGCATATATTGTAAGGTCGTTTTTTTCAGTTGAGACAGCAAGATGATTTGACAAGGTTTTGTCAATATCAAGAGACAACGTGCATACATATACAGCAAATTTGGAAGAACAAAATCTATATGTTCATAGTAGATATTATGTAGCGATGCATAGATACCTATACACGACCTAAAAACAACGTTAGTTTACACAATTACACAATATACTTCTCGATAGTCTCAAATGTGGCGCCAATTTTTTTAGATTTATTCATCTTTCCTTCAGGATCAAAGAGAAGCTTTACTTTTGCAAAGATATTAAATATTTCATCACCATAAAATTCGCGCAAAAAAGGAGTTCGGATAATACCATCGCTATGATCGGCACTCATATTTCCCTCAAGAGACTTGATGAGGGCAATAGCTTCATGTGTAAAATCGATAATCTGTTTTGTATACACTTCTCGAGGTTGACGAAAATCAAATACCGGAACAATACGCAATGACCCATCGCCAATATGACCATGGAAGCCATACTGAATATCATGTTTTTTGATAATAGCTTGCAAAGCAGGTACAAAAGTATCAAATCTGTCGATAGGAACGATTATGTCCTCAATACATGGCACAGCACGATATCCTTCAGGATTATAATCTTTCATCACCACAAAACTATGCCGGCGAATATTCCAAATTGCATCATGGAGCACAGAATCTTCGATATATGCGATATCGAGAGGTTCAACTTTAAGTGCCTCCATCACCTCTTTTGCCTTGGCATCAGTAGAGGCTTCTGTATTTTCAGAGAGCTGCACAAGTACCACTAGTTCAGTACCTGCTGCAAAAAAATGCTGACATACTGCTGTATCTTCCAGGAGTAAATGTTTAGCTCGCTCAAAGGTATTGATATCAAATGTTTCAACACCTTCTGGATTAAACTTCATCACCGTCTGTAAGATAAACGGTAACTTTTCAAGCGCCTTAACAGATACGACCAAAAGCCTTGTATATTGAGGAATATCATGAAGCCTAAGTACCGCTCGAGTAATTATTCCAAGTGTACCTTGTGCACCTACAAATATTGGAGTTAAATCAACTTGTGCACCGGCCTTGATTTCAGCTGTAGTGGGTATTTTTTCTAATCGATATCCTGAAGCACGTTTTGGTACACGGCCAATTGCTTTGATCAAATGATCGCCACCTTGTTCACGGAGTCGTGCAATTGATTCTTTTAACTCTGTTTGCCTTAAAATACTCTTAAGAGATTCACCAGTTTGTTCCAGTACACCAGTTCGAATACATGTCCCATCTGCTAGGACCACCTCGAGACCAAGGATATTATCAACCGTTGCACCTAGGCGGACACTTTTTTCTCCCGATGCATTGTTCCCTATACAGCCAGCTACCCCACAAATATCCTTAGATGAAGGGTATGGAGCAAACATCAGGTTATGTTTTTTTGCCTCTTCTAGCACCTCTTTCAACATGACACCCATCTCGACAGTAGCTGTTTTGGATGCAGAATCAATATGAAAAGATGTAAAGTGTTCTTTGAGGTCCAATACGATTCCGGTTGTAAGCGATCCACCACTCATACATGTACCACCCGCACGCGCCGAATATGTCTCAGCCTTATCACTTTGGACAATATCTTGAATGTCTTGTACTTCTTTTGGAAAAAAAACACCACTCGGCATAACTTTGAATACACTGACATCTTGTGCATATGCTTCTTTGATTTTTTCATCAGTGATAATAAGTGGATTGTATGGTGTATCGTTCATATATCTATTATATGCAGACAATGACTTACTACCACCTATACCTGTTTATATCTTTTTCATTTATTTTTAATGTGTATCCAATATTCTATATTGCCATCACCGCCTTTGATATGAGATGTAACATATTTTATGTCCAATACAGTATCAGGATCTATAACCAAAGATTGATCTCCGTGATTGACCACTCGCTGTTCTTTTGCGCATTTAATAAAATCCTGCAATGCCAATAAAGCCACTGATTCATCTTTTACAATACCTGTAGGATTCAATTCCTTTCCAACTTCAAACTGTGGTTTGAATAGCAGAAGCCATTCACTTTTTGGAGCAAGCCTCATGAGACTAGGAAGTATTGTCCGTAGTGAAATAAATGAAATATCGCATACAAGAAAATCTATTTCTTGATCGGTAGTAAATGTCCGAATATCTTGTTGTTCATGTATCTCTATGGCCTGAATTGAGTTTGGTGCCATCTGTTCAACTTCACATATATTCCTAGATGCAATATCTCTAATAGTTTGATGCATCTGGTTAGTGCCAACATCAACCGCAATAATATGTTTTGCTTTTTGTTCATATAAGTACTGCGTAAATCCACCTGTTGATGCCCCAACATCGAGACATGTCTTTTGCGCAATCACGATACCAAAATATTGTATTGCAAACTTTATCTTTTCGTACCCTCTTCCTACTTTCAATATATGTACATCATCTTTTAAGTATATTTCTGGTGCACCAAATAGTATCGTATCGCATTCAAGTGATAATACCCCTTCAACTATGACAAGGTGTCTTTTAATCAAGTCTGCGGCCCTAGATCTAGAAATTCCCTTCTGTTTAGCAATATATACATCGGCTCTCATTACATGACATACTATTTTATATATAAATAATTGCAACATGTCTAATGTTGTTGATTATAGAGTTGGGCGATTAAAGTAAAACCCCGCACAAGGCGGGGCTGGAGTTGAGCGCATGTCTCCAAAGCGCATGTGATTGATTAGTCCACTTGTTCACTTTCTTCTTGTTGGCTACAAGCTTGATACTGTTGCCACAAGGTTTGAAATTGAGGGCAATTGCCCAATAGTTCCGAAAGTGTTCCAGATGCAATAATCCGACCTGTATCGAATACATAGATTCGATCGAACTGACCCAGTAGATGTAATCTATGGATCGATGAGATAATAGTCTTGCCACCAAATTCCCGAAAGATATTTGTATACACTCGATTTTCGGTCGAAGTATCTAAACTGCTTGTTGGTTCATCGAGCAATACTATACTCTTGTTTTCACTTGCCAATAGGCCACGGGCCAAGGCGAGGCGTTGTTGTTGTCCGCCGCTCAAGTTCACACCCTTTTCATTGACGGATGATTCCAATCCTTTCGGAAGGAGTGATACCACGGAGTCAAAATCAGCCATTCTCATGGCCCAAGCAATGTCTTCCTCACTGTACTCTGCACCTAAGGTTAGATTTTCACGGATTGTTCCATTGAAAATCTCAGGGGTTTGCGGGACAAGTGAAATTGCCCGAGCTATCCCATCGAAACCTTCGGTGACAAGCTCGCCATCGACACTGAGTGTCAAACGACTCGGCTTATGAAGCCCTCGTATCAGTGTGAGCAAAGTGCTTTTACCACACCCACTCTTACCGACAAAGGCAATTCTTTCGCCATGGCCAATCTCGAGTTTGATATCCTCCAATTGCTTCGCCCCGACATCTCCTTGTGTGTAGGAAAAATCGAGACCATCAACTGAAAGATTTTTCCACTCTTTTGGCAATACATGGTTTGCAAATGTTTGCTTAGTAAAGTCACCTGAGAGCTGTGCCGCATTTTGAAGGCGAGCACTCCCTTTCATGACCTCACCATAGATGCTTGCAAACCGAGAAAAGACTTCACTGATATTTCCGAGGTACCGATAGAGCAGGTACACTTCACCCATCATAACCGCAGCGCCATTGTATGCACGATGATGAAAGTACATCCCAAGCACTGCAGTCACCGTCAAGGTGCAGCAAAGGCTTGTAACGAACCATTTCAGCTCATTGAGTGTGCAGTTCTGGCGAAACAGCTTTTCAGGGCCCCTCACTCTTTTCATGATGCTCTCAAAGACCTCTTTTTCCACTCGCAAAATAATCACTGTGGTGATATTGCTTAAGGAATCAAAGGTTGATTGCGTCACTTTATTTTCAGCCGCATTGAGTTCGGTGTACTGTCTCATGAGTAGTTTATCGAATCGGGTGGTGACCCAACAGGTAAATAGCAGCATGATTAGTACCCCTATACTTGCGATAGGAAAAAAGTAGAGCAAGATTGCAAAGCTGCCAACAAGTTTGACAAATGTGTAAATGATTTCGAAAGAATCTTCTGCAAAATCAAATAGTGCACGCGTCCCTTTATCTATCTTGTCGATAGTGTCACCTGAATGGTGATCGGCATGCCATGCAAGAGGCAGGTTGAATGCTCCTTCCAAGAAGAATGCTCGGAATTGGGTCCGCATATTAAATGCTAAGACCCGCTCTTTAACTCGTGCTGGTCCATGTATGACCCAAAAGCCAATCGTGCTCAAGAGCATGATGGCAAGAAGTGTGTATAGCCATGACAGATTTTGAGGATTGACCCCTTCCTGTTGAATGACATCACTGATTTTGGCCCATGCCATTGGACTAACATAGAGATTGAGTACACCGGCAATAATAAATGCCACCCAAATCCCTAAAAGTGATTTCCTATCTTTTGGCGTGTATTTCCACGCTTGTTTGAATAGGTATATCACAGGATTTGGTCCACCTTTTTTCTTTCTGGCGCCACGACTTTTAATGCGGCGCTGACCGTCTTTGTCTGTATTATCTGGTTTCATCTTCTGAATTTCTGGATTTGAGGTTGAATTTTGATGTTGAATGTTGAAGTAAAGAGTTGATTGTCTCTGTATTGAGTTGTAAAGGACTATTGGTACTATTGGTTTGGAGGAACAAAAGAACTAAAAACACCGCGATATACGCGGTGTTTAGAGGATTCAAGAGTGAGTTGATTTAAATCCTATGAACACAGCGCATCTCTCCCGCATGTATAGCGGACTGAGACTTTGAGAAAATAGACCCGACAAAAATACGGTCTGTTTTTCGCATATGAAATTGTGGCGCTCGGTTATTCATAAATAATATTTGATAATATAGCTCTGACTATACCTTATAAGTAAAAAATGTCAAAACTGTATAGATAATGACGCATGAAATCGAGATTTGTTACAAAAGGGTTATCTTTCTATAACATTAAAGTGACTATAGGCCAGTTTGATTACTTAATATCTGAACTATAGCAGATTGGTTTTGCCCCACCTGGTTTTGACCAAGCACTGTTTTTACCGCACTTTCTGCCGTTTTTCATAGTACTCCACGGACAAGGACAATTACCCTTATAGCTAGCTACTGATTTATTTATGATTGATTGTATGTCCTTTTCTTTTGTTTTTGCTTCTACTGTGTTTGGTAATAAAAAAATAGTAAGCACTGCAAGTATTATGTGTGCAAATAAAGTATTCTTCATTGTAGTTGTATACCAATCTGCATAGTAAACAATCCAAGTACATTAGAAATCGGTGGACCCTAGCGGATTCGAACCGCTGACCTCCTCAGTGCAAATGAGGCGCTCTACCAACTAAGCTAAGGGCCCGTATAACATGCACCCTTAGCTTATTGTTACTTTGCACTTTGTGCAAATGAGTCGGCTGTCGCATACTTTGCCAACTAAGCTAAGGGCCCGTAATGGGTTGTTATAGATAATATCAAAAAAGTGTGATTTAGCAAATACCACCTACCCCCCATACAAAATCAACCCTACTTATCTAGATCGAAGCGCCAATTTTATTAGGTGCATAACAAGCTCTTCCTCTGTAGCACCGACAGCATGGAGAGATTTCAAAAACGGCGCATGATCATGAAAATGTGGATGTGTATTGATATCAAGCACATACACCCCACGCTTTGGTGAAACTATAATATCGAGTGTACCGATATGTCTCATATTGAATTGCTCCTTAGCTTTTCTGACCGCTTCAAAGATAGTTTGCTTTTCATCTTCACTCAGTGTAGCCGGCACCCTATGCGTATAATTACCAGATAGCTTATCTGCATAATCAAACATCCGAGTCTTTATCCTATCTCCAGGTTTCAACTCCGTATGAGGCTCAACCTCAACTGGCATCATGTCATAGTGATCTTGCCCTCGATAATCATCGATAAACCCAGAGACTATTTCCCTTCCCGAAATATATTCTTCGACGACAATATCATTTGAAAAAACACGTGCATGATCAATCGCTTTTGTCAGTTCTTCAAAATTGGTAGCAATTGAGACACCGAGTGAAGCATTTGTATTTCTTGGCTTCACAACAACTGGCATAGGAAAAGAATGAAATACATCTTTTGCAATAGGTTCGATTGGTTCTGTGATATCAAGATGCAAATCTTTTGCATAAGGAGTCTTGATTCCGGCTTTTTTCATTGTCTCACGAGATATTTTCTTATCTCTTGCCATAATGGTCCCAAAAGCAGTTGAACCTATGAACGGTTTATGAAATGTTTCAAGAGTATGCTGAATACGTCCATCGCCACCGTATTCACCATGAAGCGCATTGAACACTACATCGACTTGTCGCAAAGCCTGTTCGGGTAATACCTCGAAGCCTCCTACATGCCATTTGCCAGCTTGATCAATCAAAATATCTATCGGAGTGTATTCTTTATTCCAAGGCTCTTTTCGGAGCATATCGATAATTCGCCCTCCCATCTGGAGAGAAATGTCATAATCCGCACTCGCACCGCCGCGAAGAACTCCTACTTTTACTTGAGCCATATATTGCTTCAAACTATAGCATATATGGCTTCATAGAGGGCTGAATTCGGGGATAATATACTTGACTATATTCATATATGTGATATAATATATATGGTTTATATGAGCAATTCCGCTTGTATAACTGTACATTCACAATACCTCCAAACACCCATAACTATGAAAGCTATCACGCTTTTCCTCTCCCTCATCACTGCTATCTTCAGCATCACTACTGCTGTCTGCTCTGCACAGACGCCAACTATCGTCTATCCGGTATATCCGGATACAGTTGTCACTGCCACCGAAAACATTCGTTCTACAAACACCGTGATCAACGGTGAAGGAACGGAGTGCTGGGAATACGAGCATATCGTAATCCCAACTGGCGGCACCAAAGGGGCCGCTGTCTTCCGTGTCACTTTTGATTGGCATGGCATCTTGCCGCAAGGCTTTAAGATGCCAATCATAACGGAAGTAGGTCCCTTGAACAGCTATCCATACTACCCACTTAGCCACAACGGCTACTGGGAGTACGAAAATGGTACAAAAGAGTACTATGGAGAGGTAACTCTCAGTGCCACTCACAAGGCATTCTTCTATGCCTGGTCCTGGCTTGATAGTATGGGCCGCGAAAAGTGGTCCACGGTTGTCACTTGGGGCGAAGGTGCCGGGGTCGATCAAGTGGGCACACAGATTGACCGAAGCCAATTCGCCACTCGCGCAAGCGAGCCACGTGATCTCGGCTTTAGAATTCTCGACATATACACCAGGGATGGGAAACCAGTCCTCGGCGTATTCGCAGATGAAAAAGCAGAGTTTGCGCTCGAAGCATCTCCAGACTTGAAAAACTGGAGATCAATCGCGAGTAACCTGGAGGCTCTACCAGAGCTGGACACATGGCTCGATGGAGTGTGGTTCAAAAGCATAATCCTTGAACCTATTCCAGAAAACGGAGTCAGCTTCGGTCAAAAGCAATTTTTCCGACTCAGAAAATTGCGTTAGTTCCTCTCAAGAG
>JBJOQZ010000062.1:0-3354 GCA_046049705.1 Candidatus Parcubacteria bacterium
CCTGCCGATATCGCCTCTGGTGCAATCTCTGGAATCCCGGAGCATGTCTACAATATCCACAAACTCGTCCGTGACCAGAAATCGCTCGATGAACTATATGAAGCAAATCGAGGTAAATACAAATTGCTCAAAGAAACATTGATCGAAGACTTAATTGCATTCATCGGACCTATGCGCGAGAAGCGAGAAAAAATTGCAGAAGATATCGAAGGCGTGAAAAAGCTGCTCACTGACAATGCAGTACGAGTTCGAGAACTTACCAAACCTTTGGTAGAGGAGTTTAGAAAAGCAGTGGGGCTACGATAATAGATAATACAAATAACTGTGAAATATTACCTTTTAGGGGCACTGGTTATATATCCTGCAACTTTTCTCTGGGCCCTTTCAGATGCTTGGTCAAGAGGAACTGAGCGACAATATATGATTATGTTAGGCTATGCTATTTTTGGTCTACTTGTACTGAGTAATCATTTTCACAAAAAATCACACTTTTTACTTTCTAGGATTTTTATATATTTATTTGTAATTATTGTTGCTTTAGTATCATTTGTTCTAATAATAAGATAAATAGGTATCACACACACCCACTGCCCAAACCCTCAAAACATGCTATAATACCCCCAATCCGATGACCCAGCTGACACTGGCGAGGTAGGGGAAAGAAACAGGTCTAAAACCCAATTTTGGCCAAATAAAGGCATCCTACGATAGCCTTCTAGCCTAACTAAAGGCCCGTAGGCACGAAAACAGGACCTAAGACTTCAAGTAGACTCCCTCAGACCCTGTACTGATTGCAGGAAAACAAGAGATAAACCAGGGTGGCACCGCGATATCACCAAAAAATCGCCCCTGCGAATAGATGTAGTGTATTCTGCATATATTTGGAGGGGTGCTTTTTTATTTTCTACTATGAACATATAAAAATTGCGTCCCTGTTTTTACACCACTTATCAGTTACCGCATACCGTATATCTTATAAACAAAAAAATGAACACAACAACAAATACAAACTCACGTACATATATCGGCTCACTTGCAGAGCATAAGAACACCGAAGTCACTATAAAAGGATGGATTCATGTCCGCCGAGACCAAGGAAAACTTGTCTTCTTTGAATTCAGAGACAAAACTGGACTTGTCCAAGGTGTTGTCCTTCCGGGTGTCAGCGAAGAACTTAAAGAAACAGTAAAATCCCTTCGCGATGAATGGGTAGTAGAAGTAAAAGGAAAAGTAAACCCTCGCCCAGAACGAAATATCCAGGCTGACAAACAAAACGGTGATATCGAACTCGAAATCCTCGACATACAGGTACTCAATAGTGCAGACACTCCTCCGTATGACCTTCATTCTGATACTCGAGAGATCAATGAAGAAACTCGTCTCAAATATCGATACCTCGACCTACGAAACGCTCGTCTTGCAAAAAATATCCGTGCACGACATAAGATAACAAAACTTGTCCGCGATGCACTCGACAATGAAGGATTTACAGAAATCGAGACACCTCTCCTTACGAAATCAACTCCAGAAGGAGCACGAGACTTTATTGTACCTTCAAGACTCGATGTTGGAGCATTTTATGCACTTCCACAATCGCCTCAACAATACAAACAACTCCTCATGACTGCAGGATTTGAAAAGTATTTCCAATTCGCAAAATGTATGCGAGATGAAGATACTCGAGGAGACCGGCAACCAGAATTTACACAGCTCGATATGGAAATGAGTTTCGTTGAACAAGAAGATGTAATGTCTCTTACTGAAAAACTACTGATTGATGTTGTAACAAAACTCTATCCACATAAGCGAATTCAACAAATTCCATTCCAACGCATCACATACAAAGATGCTATGGAACAATACGGCATCGACCGACCAGATATCCGTGAAGATAAAGAAGATCCGAACCTACTCGCATTTTGTTGGGTAATTGATTTTCCATTCTTCGAAAAAGATGAAAAACGGACTATCACTGGTGCAGATGGACTTCCACAAGCTGGGTGGACATTTACTCATAATCCATTTTCAGATGCGCAACCAGCACATCGAGAAAAATTAGCGCAATCAGTCCCGACTGATAAGGACCTCGAAACTATCCTTGCAGCACAATACGATATCGTACTCAACGGATTTGAAATTGGTGGGGGAAGTGTGCGAAATCATCAACCTGAATCATTGCTCAAGGTATTTGAAATCTTAGGATATTCTAAAGAAAATGTTGAGCAAAATTTCAGCCATATGTTGCATGCATTCAAGTCAGGCACACCACCACATGGAGGTATTGCTTGGGGATTTGATCGACTTGTTATGCTTCTTGAAAATGAGCCAAATATTCGTGAAGTAATTCCATTCCCAAAGACAGGCGAAGGAAGAGATCCGATGATGATTTCACCGAGTGCAGTAAGTAAAGAACAGTTGACTGAATTACATATTCAGGTGCAGAAGTAGTGTATACTTTTACCATATGAGTGACTTTACAATCAAAACACCGGCATTTGAAGGGCCACTTGATTTACTTCTCAATCTTGTTGAGAAGAGGAAGTTATTTATTGGTGATATTTCACTTGCAGCAGTTACAGAAGAATATATCGAACATATCAATCGTCTTCCAGAATACTCACTCAAGCACCGTTCGCAATTTATTCTTATTGCCTCAACACTGCTTTTGATTAAGGCAAAATCACTTCTTCCGACACTTGAACTTACCAAAGAAGAAGAGGGTGATATCAAAGACCTCGAACTTCGTCTCAAAATCCTTGAGCTTATGCGCAAACAAGGAGACTATGTGCGCAGTATTTTTGGAACTCAAAAAATATTTGAGCGCGGTGATCTCGATGAGACTATTCGTATTTTTGCACCTGGAAAAGACCTTAATCTAGCAAATCTTGAAGGGGGAATAAATCGAGTGCTCAATGCTTTACCTAAAGTCAACTTGGAACCGAAAGTGACGGTAAAGAAAGTGGTAAGTCTTGAGGAAATGATGGACCGTCTTTCAGATCGAATCCAAAATGCTATGAAAATGTCTTTTAGAGAATTTAGTCATAATCAACAAGCATCACATGAGCATAGCGGCGCAGGACATAATCGAGCTAGAGGGAGTCGTATATCTGTAGTTGATAAGGCAGAACGCGTACATGTTATTGTCAGTTTCTTAGCAATGCTTGAGTTGGTAAAGCAAGGTGCCATCGAGGTAAAACAAGATACACTTTTTGATGAAATAGAAATCGAAAAGCATGATATCGGGGTACCAAAATATGTAGTATAATCATCATACAATATGTCTCAAAACCTTGATTCACAATCTCAAATATACGGCCTTACACAACACATTGAAGCAATTTTGTTTTGGCGAGG
>JBJOQZ010000063.1:0-8315 GCA_046049705.1 Candidatus Parcubacteria bacterium
ATATTGCAAGTTGGCAAAAGAATATTTTAATCAACACCAGGTCGCTTATCAAGAATTCGACGTCGCTGCAGATATCGAAAAGAGAAAAGAGATGGTAGACAAGAGCGGTCAGCTTGGAGTACCTGTAATCGATATCAATGGTCAGATTGTCGTAGGATTCGATGAAGAAACTATCGCATCTCTGCTCACTGAAACATCTGTTGATACTTCATCGGCACCAGAAGCTACTGCATAGTCAGATTTTATTAGTTATATATTTAAAATGAATAAAAAAGTTGTTTCAACTATTGCGATAGTTGTTGTAGTGGTTGCACTGATCTCGTTTGCCTCTTTTATGAGACCAAATACATCAGCTGCACCAGCGAGCGTTACAGAAGGTATTAATACTATTTCTAATCAAATGAATACAGAAGAAACAAATAAAGTTGAAGGTGTGGCTGCAAACGGAGATGTCGTCTTTGTTCACTACACAGGTAAATTGGAAGATGGTAAGGTATTTGATAGCTCAATCCCAAGAGGTGAACCTTTTGCTTTTATCCTTGGTGCCGGTATGGTAATTCCAGGATGGGAAAAAGGATTGCTTGGCATGAAGATTGGTGAAAAGAAGACACTTACTATTGCACCTGAAGATGCATACGGTACGACAGGTGTGAAGCATCCTCAGACTGGCGAAGTGATTATCCCAGCAAATGCCACTTTGATTTTTGATGTCGAGTTGGTAGATATCAAACGACAGTAGGCCAATATATAAGTCTGAATAAAATCAGATAGTTGAAAGGCTCGCCACACTGTGGCGAGCCTTTTGTAGGTGAAGGTCAAGATGCTCAGGGTAAGATTTCGTAATTCGGATTTACTCCGCCTGGAAACGAAGGGTCTATCTTATATCTGTACCAACCTGAAAAAGGTTGGCATGAGGTATAGGTAGATCCAGTGCATGTTTGCATTCGCTCTTTTTTGCGATGCCACAATGCGGAGATTAATCGTAAAAGACGTTTCATCAAATGTTTGGGTTCAGGTGATTATGTGGCGGAAAAACAGGATTGTTTGCTTCCACAAATATGGTATCTTAGAGCAGTAACATTGGTCAATATGATATTCATTTTGATTTTGTATACAAACAGCTATCGCCCCCGTAGTTAAATGGATATAACTGCCCCGTCCTAAGGGGTAATTGTAGGTTCGATTCCTGCCGAGGGCACAGATTTGAGCAAACGAAGTGTAGCGAAAAGCTGTGCCAACGAGCAGATGCGGGGCATCTGCGGGCAGGAATCGAAGCCTGATTGAGCGCAGATTATGAGCGTAGCGAAATAATATGCCCAATCAGGGTACTGGTCCTGTAAGGACCGATTCCTGCCGAGGGCACAGAAAGACAAGGAGTAAGCGACTATGTTTTTCGTATAACTTTAGTGCACCACATCGGCACTATATATGCTATATTATTCTCATATGATTATCCCTCCACAACCAGAATATGAACTTATTGACTCAGGAGATGAAATGAAGCTTGAGCGATATGGTAAATACACTCTAGCTCGACCTGATCCGCAGGCAATTTGGCCACGTAGATTATCGCCTCAAATTTGGGACAAGGCAGATGTATCTTTTATGCGTGGGGGTACGGGATCAAAAGATGGTGTGAAATCAGAGAGTGCTGAAGATAAAGGAAAGTGGATTAAAAAGAAACATGATATCCCCGATGAGTGGCCTATTTCACTAGGGGGCATTCGGCTCTTTACACGCTTAACACCATTTAAGCATACGGCTATTTTTCCTGAACAATTTGATAATTGGCAATGGTCAGAACGGTTAATTAAAAAGTCTATACAAGATGGTAAGGTTCCAAAGGTACTTAATTTGTTTGGCTATACGGGCGGCGCTAGTATTGTCTGTGCAAATGCTGGGGCAGAAGTGACTCATGTAGATGCATCACGTGCTGCTATTACTTGGGCTAAAGAAAATATGCTTGAGACAGGGTTGCCGGCAGATAGTATTCGTTGGATTCTTGAAGATGCAGTTGTGTTTGTAAGAAAAGAAATAAAAAGAGGAAATCGATACGACGCTATCATGATGGATCCGCCAGTTTTTGGTCGTGGTGCAAAGGGTGAAGTGTGGAAGATAGAACGAGATTTAGGTCCACTCCTCGAATTATGTTATGAACTTCTTTCGCAGAAACCACTTTTCTTTATTTTAAATGGATATGCATCAGGGTATTCAGCAACCGCATATGCAAACAATGTACAGCAATTACAACAAAAATTTGGCGGGGAAGTAGAAGCGGGTGAATTATTGATTGTGGAATCTGGAAATTTTCCTGGTACAGATAAAACACCAGGACCAGACCTATCAGCGTCAAAAAGATATTTACCTTGTGGTATTGTTGCACGCTGGCAGAGGAGCTAGTAGTATATATGTACATATGGAAAAAGAACTCGAATCAATCAAGCAAGAAATGAGTGAACTAAAAGTACTACTCAAAGAAAATCATGAGATGATACTTGGTATACATCGCCGTGCACGTATCACCATGTTGTTTAGTGTAGTGAAGTGGGCAATTATCGTAGGTATTTCAGTTGGTGCTTTTTACTATATCCAACCTTTTCTCGAAACCCTCATGAAAACATATGCAGGTATTAGTGGACTAGGGGGAGCTGGTAGTATTCCAGATCAACAAAGCATCCTTGAAATCCTTAACAATTTCAAGTAATATAGAGCAACGCCTGCAATATGCAGGCTCCTATATGCCGAGGTAGCTCAGTTGGTAGAGCATATCCCTGAAGAGGATGGGGTCGCCGGTTCGAGCCCGGCCCTCGGCACAGATTTTAACGGGCAATAAAGTAAGAGACTGTGTTTTCGGTATATGAGGTACTTCATGTTTTCGAGCTAGCGTAGACAGCGAAGAAAAATATGTTTGTACCAGCAGTGCATTATATATGTAGTGTATTGTACATATTTGGTGTCTAAGGTAGTATGTGTGCGGACAAAGTCCATCTCAACATTCACCGTAGATTCAACACTATGACGACTAATTCAGTAATACGTTTCCGAGCACTCCTTTTTATCAGATCTGAAAAAGAGGTGGGTAAATTTGCACTCGTAGACGAGAACCATCCGTTTGTGATGGTACATATCACTTCTCAAGAATTCGCTGATACTGCCACGGCCACCAAAGACAGGACCGGTAAGTACTTCTGGGGTGGTTCAAAATACCATACTCTGCACTTGTGTAGCGATATTCAGCATGCCGACTTGTTGGTATCTGGAGACCCTTGTGCTATTCCACCTCTCGATCCGAATGATGAGTCTGCCTTGACGTTATTTTGTGGGATATTTCCACATGAAGCAGACCCGCTCAAAGATGCGCTCTTTATCGCTTCGGCAGCCTGTGAGCTCCAGCGAGCGTATCTCATGTAATGAGCTGTAGAACCACACAGCCCTGTCGGATTTTATCCGACAGGGCTTGTTTCTATATGTATCTGGTCTACTTAAATTGGATTATACCGACTTGATCTTCAACTTCGTCTGTCGCCCTTTGTCTATACGAGGAAGTGTGATAGTGAGCATACCATCTTTTTCTGTTGCTTCAGCGCCCTCTATATCAACTTCATGTGGCAGTGTAACAGTTCTAGAAAATGAACCCCAGTATAATTCTCGATGAAAATAGTGTTCATCTGCAATACGTGCATCCTCGGCTCGTTTACCTCGCACTGTCAAGGTGTCTCTTGACAAGGCTATGTCAAGATCTTCTTTTTTAACCCCAGGAATCATAGTGCGGATGACAAGGTTGTCAGGTGTTTGATACATATCGATAGAAAGTTCTCCTTCATCACCTTGTTCATCTGCCCAGCTTGACCGGCTATCATTTGCAAACTGTCCGCGATTTTTTATTACACCACGCTCAACTTTGTCTGATGAATCTTCTTCATATTCTTCTTCGTATTCGATTTCTTCCTCTTCGTATCCACCTCGTCCAGTGAGTTTATCCAAAAATGATCGTTTCTTTTTTAAGTTCATAGCGTATTGGGGTGTTTAGAATTGTTTGATAGTTTTTACTCGTTCGAGAGCGAGGATAAGCAGGATGGTGGTAAGCCAGACAAACGAGAAAATCAGAAAGGTGCTCTCTTGCGTCGTTATAATTATAAAGTAGTTGAAGAGTGTGTGCAATATTGTTGCAATGATAAGTCCAGCAATCCAGTACACTTTCTTTACAAAACCATGTTTATAAAATCCATAGGCGATACAGATTGAGATGGCACCTGAAGCAACAACATGCAATAAGCTTGCTCCCATAAAGCGTAGGTTTCCAGTCATAATTGAGCCCATGGCATCACCTTGAAGAAGTGGAGCAAGCAAGTAAAACGTATTTTCCATAGCTACGAATCCAAGTGCTGCGGTCATGAGATAGATAAAAGCATCAATTGGCTCATTGAATACATCTTTAAATTTAAGGGCAACATAAAATGCTGCAAGTAATTTAAATAATTCTTCTATAAAAGCCCAAGAGCTAAGCACGAGAAAATGCTCTGATGGGAGGCCAAGTATGGCGGGAATAAATTTTTGAAATGGATACACCAAAAAAACAGCACACATACCGACGATAAATGCGAGAGAGATTGTACCTTTTGGTTCATCATGTTTATAACTTTCATGCATCCAAAACCACATCCACAATAGTGAAGGTAATACGCCTCCAAGAAGCGCATAGACGAACATTTCAACGACAAAGAACGGAGTATTTGTCAGCCCCAAAAGGGAAGTTGCTAAATATGATGCATCGGCCATTTTTCAATAGCTATCATACCATGAGTGAGTGCATCATTTCGCATCTCTTGTGGAAGAAGAGACCAGATTTCTTGCGTCACATGTGGCATAAATGGATGTAAGGTCAATATTGATTCTCTGAGGATGGTCATGAGAGTTTGTGCACGAGAGAGTGCAGCTTGTCTCTTGAGTGCTAAGTCAGTGGAATCAAGTTGATCGGCCTCGATGATTTTTTCAGCGATAGATTCGGTCTCTTGTTCAGAGTTTGATGCATCGCCACGTCCATCTACCATATCAGCAAATCCTGGTTTCAAAATAGGCTTACTTTCTTCAAGGATTTTATCTGCAAATGTTCGCCATAGATATCCATACAATTCTTCGGCTGCAAGGTGGATTCGATATGCGTCAAGGTGTTCGGTAATTGCCTTAAGTGCCGTGCGCCATTCTGCTAAAATCATGCGATCTTGTTCTGTTGGACCTGTATATGCTTCAGGTGAATATATGCCAGTGAAAAAGTCTGGATTAAATTTTTGATCTTTAGCATATGGATTTTCGACGATTGCGGTGAGTACGAATCGAGTAATATTCCAGACTTTATTGGCAAAATGTTTAAAACCTTTAATCTTATCTTCGTAGATGCGACTATCAGTACCAGGGGTATTGCTCATGGCATAGAACATACGAAGTGCATCTGCACCATATTTATCTGAAATCTGGATTGGATCGCCTCCATTTCCAAGAGACTTAGACATCTTCCGGCCCTGACTGTCTCTGATTGTACCGTTGAGATATACAGTTTTAAATGGAATGGTACCCAAGCCATAACCGGTCATAAGAATCATACGTGCTACCCAGAAGAATAAGATCTCGTATCCTGTCACGAGGATTGTCGTAGGGTGAAACTGCGCAAGATCAGTACCTGCGATAGGGAGATGAGTATGAGGGTCTTGTACTTGTGGCCAGCCCATAGTTGAAAATGACCAGAGTCCAGATGAGAACCAAGTGTCGAGGGTGTCTTCGTCTTGAATCCATGTACCTTGCGCATCGTCGGTTGGTGCTTCTGTGCCACAATAAATTTCAATATCAGGGTTTGTTGGATGTAAGTCTCCTGTTTTGTCGAGCACTTGCCCTGACTTACTGCGATACCAAACTGGGATTCTATGTCCATACCAAATTTGTCGTGAAATACACCAGTCATTGAGATTATCAATCCAGTGGAAGTATGTCTTATTGAAGTGATCAGGAAGAATATCTACTGGCCCATGAGTCTTATGTCCAAAAGCTGGATCAACTGCTTTTCGCATAATTTCTTTTAGTGTTGTTTGTGAGCCACTTTCGATACCTCTGATTTCAGAGTGGGGAATAGTAAATGGTGTATTTACAGCTACGAACCACTGATTCATAATCTGTGGTTCAATTGTTCCACCAGTTCTCTCAGCTGTTGCGATATTGTGAATATAATTTTCTTCAATTTTTTCAACTAGACCTTTTGATGTGAGTTTTTCTACAATCTTATCTCTTGCCTCAGATATTTTCATCCCTGCAAATTCCGGTCCGGCAATCGGAAGGAGCTTTCCGTACTTGTCGATAATCTGCTCTTTTTCTAATTTGTATTTTTCTGCCAAAGCAAAGTCCACCGCAGAATGCCATGGAGTTATTGTCATCACTCCAGTACCAAATTCCATATCGATGCTTTCATCTTTGATGATAATTGCCTCGATAGGACCATTGATCCATTCGACAGTTATTTTTTGTCCGTGAGTATATTCTGCATATCGTGTATCTTCTGGATGCATCACTACATACTTATCTCCAAACTTTGTTTCAGGTCGTGCTGTACCGATAGTAAAAGGTCCGTATTTAAAATAATAAAACTTTGTCGTCTCTTCTTTGTATACTAATTCATCGTCTGCGATCGTTGTCTGACCTTTTGGATCCCAGTTTACAATTCGAAAACCACGATAGATAAGGCCATCGTCGAACATGCACTTGAACATAGTGCGTACTGCAACGTTTCTTGTATCATCGAGAGTGAAAGCTTCTCGTGACCAATCAAGTGAAGCGCCCATACGCTTTACTTGTGAGACGATAGTGTCATGACTTTGATTTGCAAAATCACCGATTCGCTTGAGCATTTCTTCACGTCCAATATCGTAGCGACTTTTACCTTCTTTTTTTGAAATTTCTTTTTCTACTACTGATTGTGTAGCGATTGCTGCATGGTCTGTCCCTGGAATCCATAATACTTTTTTACCTTCCATGCGCGCTTTTCGCATAAGAATATCTTGGATAGTTACCATGAGACCATGTCCAAGGTGGAGGGTTCCAGTTACGTTTGGTGGAGGAAGAATAATAGATTTAGACGGAGCATTTGGGTCGGTGATACCTCGGGCAATCAAAGTGTCTGGATTATAGATCGATTCGGTAGGATTTGCGTCATTTCGCTCCCAAGCCTGGATTCTCGGCTCGGTCTCGATAGGGTCATATGGCTTAAGAAACTCCGCAGGAATAGGGGGTGTTTGGTTCGAGTGGTTATTATGATTATGTCCAGAGTCATTGGACGGGGTTTGGTGCGCGTCTTGGGTCATATTCCGCTATATTAGCAGGTTTAGTCGGTTTTTTGAAGGAGAAAATCTATATGTTCATAGTAGATATCTAAATCAGTAGATGTATAACTATATATACAACTATATACATATGTACCTAATACGCATATGCTGTGCCTAGTATATATGTACCCAATACACATGTGTCTACTATGAACATATGAAAATTGTGTGGAGGATAACTCAACTAAAGACTCAGATTCCCGTCTGCTTTCAAATCCTCAAACGCTGCAGTGCCGCTGTGTAGACCGTCTTTGCCGTTTTGTATTTGCAAACATGCGACAAGACCAATCATAGAGGCATTGTCGGTGGTGAGCTCGAATTCTGGTATTGACAATGCGATGTCAAGAGATTGACAAAGCTTTGTCATACATGAGCGGATATATGTATTTGCAATTACTCCACCACCGATAACTAGATGCTTTGCACCTGTTTCTTCTATTGCTCGTTTTGTTTTGTGGAGCAATACTTCCGTAACAGCATCTTCAAATTCACTTGCGAGAGCCTCTTTGTGGTATTGGTCCAATTCTTGTAATCCCAATTCTTCATATTTCTTTTTTACTGCATAGAGTACTGCGGTTTTCAATCCTGAAAAAGAAAAGTTGAAATCTTTTGTATGCAACATGGGGCGAGGGAGAATAAATGGTTTATCCGCTTCACATACTTTTTGATCCATATTGTGTTCTTGTTTTTGTCGGTATGATGCAGCGAGTCTAGAAATAGCTGGTCCACCTGGATATGGAAGTCCGATCAACCTTGCGACTTTATCATATGCTTCACCGATAGCATCATCTACTGTCTTTCCAAGTAATGTATATGCATGCCAATTAGTCAGTTCAATAATCTCAGTGTGTCCTCCTGAAATCAAAAGGGCTATAGCAGGGAAATTGATATGAGGCACGGTATCAGTATGTATGTTCGAAGTGGCTTCTGGTGTTGTGAGGACTGAAG
>JBJOQZ010000064.1:0-2516 GCA_046049705.1 Candidatus Parcubacteria bacterium
AAAAAAGTCACAGAGTATCACATCTCATCGCGATTATGATGGCTGGAGGACTCGCCACAAAAGCATCCGACGTCCACATTGAGGCTGAGACAGATTTTGCACGCCTTCGTTATCGTCTCGATGGTGTTTTGGTTGAAGCAATACAATTTGATTTGGAGACTTACAAACTTATCCTTTCACGTATTAAATTATTGTCTGGGCTTAAGCTCAATATCAAAGAAGCTGCTCAAGATGGTCGTTTTACAGTGAAAATTTATACTTCTGATATTGAAATTCGTACATCAACTATTCCTGGTGCATATGGAGAATCTATCGTGATGCGTATCTTGAATCCAAAATCTATCTCTGCTGGACTTGAAGATTTAGGTATCGCACCAAGACTTCTTGAAGTACTTAAAACTGAAATCAGTCGACCAAACGGACTTATCTTAACTACCGGACCAACTGGTTCTGGTAAGACCACAACCTTGTACGCCTTTTTGCGATATACACAAAGTGCTGAATTTAAAGTAATCACTATCGAAGACCCGATTGAATACCACCTCTCTGGTATCGTACAAACACAAGTGGACGATCGAAAAGGATATAATTTTGAATCTGGTCTTCGTGCAGCGATGCGACAAGACCCCGACATAATCATGGTGGGTGAAATTCGAGATGCAGAGACTGCAAATACTGCTATCCAAGCAGCGCTCACTGGTCATATGGTATTTTCTACCCTTCACACCAACAATGCAGCAGGAACATTTACCCGACTCATTGATCTTGGTGCAGATCCAAAAGTTCTCACATCTGCAATCCGTGTATCAATTGCTCAACGTTTGATTAGAAAACTATGTAAAGACTGTGCTAAAAAAATTCCTTTTCCAGAAAACAGAAAAGCACTTATTGTGGAGGTATTGGCATCACTTAAGAAATACATGCCTGAGAGTACAGAAGCAAATGAATTTTCTGGCGTGCCGGCTGAAATATATGAAGCTGTAGGTTGTGAGGTTTGTAATAAGACTGGATACAAGGGGCGTGTCGGAGTATATGAAGCAATCCTTTCTGATCGAGAGATCGAACGAGTAGTGCGAGAAAATCCAAGTGAGCGCGAAATAAAAGATGCTTCACGAAAACAAGGGATTTTGGATATGAAGCAAGATGGTGTACTAAAAGTATTACGTGGTATCACTACCTTTGAGGAACTTGAACGAGTAGTTGATATAGCGCTTGAAGATATACCGAAAGAAGATACATTTCAATTACCTACAGAAACATACACTGACTATTCAATACCAGAGTCTACACCAATCGATATAGCCGATGATTCAAAAAATACTGAGGTTAACCCTTAATACACGAGACCATATATACCTGTGTATAGATAGTTTGACTTAGCCCCACGATACGCTATCCTTGAAAAGACAAAACGGCACCTTAAATCTCTAAGCAATGCTTTTGAAACAAAGTTCAGAAGCCCAATAACGCTTCAAGGATAGCCCCAGGAATGCACACCAAAGTGTGACACCAGGACGTCCTATAAGTGAGACCGAAAAAACCCGTGAAGGTCGTATTGCTTAGAGATTTAATTTGCCGTTTTTGATAGAATACGGATATGGCGAGCGGACATAGTCTGAGCGCAAGAAATTTCGGGAAAAATTTAGCCGCACATTGAGTGCGTCTTTCTGAATAATATGTTAGCACGCATTAAATTTTATGTCAAGTACTCCCCAAACCCCTTTTACCACCCCCTCAAATGAGCTTGATGAAGTCGAAAAAAACGGCTTAGATACTGTATTAGATCAAGCCCTTAGACCTCAAGCATTTAAAGAATATATCGGGCAAGATCAGATTAAGGAAAATCTGAAAATTTTAATTGCAGCTGCAAAAGAAAGAGGTTCGCACCCAGAACATCTTCTTTTTTATGGTCCACCAGGACTTGGTAAAACAACACTTGCACTTCTTATTGCCAAAGAAGTTGGTGCACAAATAAAAGTAACCTCTGGTCCAGCAATAGAACGAGTAGGTGATCTCGCATCAATATTAACAAACCTATCACCTGGAGATATTTTATTTATTGATGAGATACACAGACTCAATAAAGCAGTCGAGGAGGTACTCTACCCTGCCATGGAATCTGGGCATATCGATATTATTATTGGAAAAGGTCCATCGGCCCGAACAATCCAACTTGAACTCCCACCATTCACACTCATTGCAGCCACTACTCGAATGGCTATGGTGTCCGCTCCTTTACGATCACGGTTTGGTGGCGGAGTCTTTAGACTAGAATTTTATTCAAATGAACAAATAAAACAAATTATCGAGAGGTCTTCAAATCTTTTAAACACCAAGCATTCTATTGAGACAAATGACACTGCACTTATCGAGATTGCCAATCGTAGTAGACAGACACCTCGTACTGCAAACTATTTACTTAAAAGAGCACGTGATTTTGCCCAAGTACATAAAACCGCACTCACAAAAGAAGTAGCGGAGAAAGCATTGTCACTTATCGGGATCGACCACCTTGG
>JBJOQZ010000065.1:0-19831 GCA_046049705.1 Candidatus Parcubacteria bacterium
AGGTACAATGAATATTTCTCAAACCAACACAAAGAAAATATAGGCTCGTATTCTGCAAAATTTGATGCGCATGTAGTACCAAGAAAAGTAGATATGGTAGATATCATCAGGATAAGTATCAATAGTGCCATGAATAAATATTTCATATTTACTTTTTATTTATTCAACTCCACAGCCAACAATTTATAAGCTTCCTCCACTACCCTTGCATCGACTTTTAGTTTTGCCATAAAGTCGAGAATTTCACGTGCTACAGGATCAGGATTATTCTTGATATCGAACCAAACGCGAACCAGAGCTTCTGCCTGAGCCTTTATCTTCTTTTCCTCTTCAAAGTTGCGAACCTGCACTATAGAATCCACCATAGAATCTGCAGGATTTAAAGGATTGAGGTTCATGGGTCTATGATATCATATAGCTCAAAGACTCGTCGTACTCGACAGAGCACAATATTCCACCTTATTTCACCCTTTTTTTTATGGACACCTTCGAAAAACTAGTCGAACAATTTAAAAAGTTTCCAGGTATTGGACCAAGACAGGCCCGGCGGTTTGCATACCACCTCCTCAATGAACCTGAAATGGATATAGAGCAATTGAGCGGATTGATTAAAAACTTGAGGTCTGGAATCTTTGCCTGTGAAAATTGTTTTAGATATTTTTCACCAAAATTTAACCCTGTTTCTGAACCAGGGTATGGGACAGAAAATGAGAAATCCTTGCTCTGCCCTATCTGTCTTGATCAAAATCGAGACCAATCAACTCTTATGCTTGTCACTCAAGACACAGACGTCTATGCAGTTGAACAAAGAAAGATGTTCAATGGCCTCTATTTTGTCATTGGTAAAAATGCAGAGCTTGGACAAATGAATCCTGAATCTATTCCTCGATTACAAGACCTGCAAAATCAATTACAAAGTCACAAGCGCGCAGGGCTCAAAGAAATTATTTTAGCAATGAATGCAAATACTGAAGGTGAACATACCGCAGACATTATCCGTCGCGTATTGCGAGATATAAAACTTGCAGATGGGGCCAGTTTGGCAACTCAGGTACGTATCACCGCCCTTGGCCGCGGGCTCTCTACGGGCACCGAGCTTGAATACTCAGATGCCGATACACTTAAGAGTGCAATTGAAAATCGGAGGTAATACAGGAAAACAATACACTCTATCTATAACATAAATCACCGACTTGCATCGGTGATTTATGTTATAGATTTGATTTATACTAAATCCTTATGCAATCGCAGTGATCTTCACTTTGAAGTATGGCTGTCGGTGACCATTTTTCTTTGGTCCTGATCGGCTCTTTTGGATATATCGCATCGAAATTACTTTTGGAGCTCGAGCGATATCTTCGATAGTCGCAGATACTTTTGCACCAGCGATAGTTGGAGTACCGATAGTTGTATCAGTACCATTGTCTTTGAGAAGGACTTCATTGAATTCAAGAGCGTCACCTACTTTGTAGTCACCCTTAATCTTTTCAATCTTTACAGAGTCTCCAACTGAAACTCGGTATTGCTTCCCACCAGTCAACATCACGGCAAAAGCCTGATTGTCTGCGGTATTTGTGCTTGTTTTTGTAGTCGTTGCCATAAAATTGTTCAATATTTGTGGAATATATGTCGAATGTGTTATAGGTCCCTATTCTACTGATTTTTTAGGGAAATGCAATAGGTTTCATGTCTGAGTAGCATAGATTGTGGAGACTCACCGGTTTATATGCAAATAGAGGTAGTTTTCTATTCGGTGTATATAAATCGACACAAAACACCCATTGAAGGGCTCTAAAACCCCTTTTCCGCCAAGATTTCCTCTGCCCTGCTCAAATCCTCAGGTGCCGTGATTTGGACCCAAAATCGGGCTTGTATGACCTTGATCGGATGGTCATTTTTCATAGTTAAAATCGTCTGTGGAAGACCATATTCACCACCTTTAATCGGCACCATAGCATAATCAAAAATTGCAGGGGTAAGGACATACATTGCAGCATTGATATATCCTGGCTCATCGATTTCATATTTTTCCAAAATATCTGTGATGTTTCCTGATTCATCCCAAACAATCCTTGCCTTACCTTTTACCGAATCTGTTTCGGATACCAAAAAAGTATAATCATACTTAAGAGATTCTTCCATATCTGCACGGCAATATAAATCATCTCCCATAAGCACGAGGAACTTTTCTTCCTTTTCCAGGTAGGGTTTGCAGAGCCAAAGACAATGAGCTGACCCTTTGAGCTCATTTTGTTCAACATAACGAATTTTCTTTCCTCTATACGTATTGCCGATATGTTCGATGATCTTTTCTTTGAGGTACCCTACGACCAAAATCACCTCAGTAATTACTTCTGGCATCTGATCAATCTTATGTTCAATCAAAGACTTCAACTCACCTGTAGCTGATTTGATTTTAAGTAATGGCTTAGGAGTATGGTTGGACAACTCTCCCATCCTTGTCCCCTTTCCTGCTGCGAAGATAATTGCTTTCATAAATTACGTATACTTGATTTATATAGTTAAAGTCAATACACCCTTACTCCACCTCCTCATCGCCTGGCTTCGGCAATACTGCCGGATCATAATCCAGACTTTGCTCTTTATTTGTGAGTCGCATGATATCTTTGTCAATTTTCTTAAATTCTTTTGAAGAAATATTGTACTGATTGACTACAGTTCCAAGTGCCTTACCGAGCTTCTCTTGCTGTTCGGCATAGACTTTGAGATGCGTCGTCAGATTTCCCACTTTTTCGATAATCTCTTTAGCTTGTTCTTCGATATGCAAAGCCTTGAGTCCTTGGAGTACGGTCTGTAGATATGCCAAAAACGAAGTTGGAGAGACGATGATGACATGATATTTCGATGCTGCACGATGAATCAAACTCTCTGTCTCCTCCTTGAGAGCACCAATTTTATTGATCAACAAATCATAGTAAATTGCTTCATGTGGAATAAACATAAAGGCAAAATCCACGGTCCCAAGTGCAGGCTGTATGTATTTTGATGTTTCAGAAATACGATTTTTTAGATCCTGCACAAATACTTTTTCGAGACGTTCTCGCTCGACCAGATCGCGCTCCCCTACAATACGATTATAGTTTTCGAGTGAAAATTTGGAATCAACCGGCACAACTTTGTCTCGAATAAACACTGCAGCATCCGGAATCAGATCATTTCCAGCTTCATCTTTTCCGAGACGATACTGCATTTCAAATGAGCCTGGCGGCAAGACATTTTTGAGCAATGTCTCAAGATAATATTCACCCAAAATTCCACGCTGTTTTGGATTTTTCAAGATATCTTGCAAGCTTTGCAATTGATCGGCAAACGATACCACCTGCTTATTTGTCTCATCGAGCTTTGTGAGTCGCTCTGTCACGTCTCGCAGAATTTTAGTGGACTCTGTTGATTGATGATGGATTGTCTCATGCATCTCTTTTGCAGAAAAGTGCAATCGCTCCCCCACAGATCTTTCCATTCCGGTTATTTTTTCATCAACTGCCCGACCAAGATCATTCATGTTTTGCATCATGAGGCGAAGTGATTCATTGAGAGCTGCAGTAGATGCCGCTTGAGCCGCTGCTTGTGCGGAAAGTTGAGCAGTGAGCACAGGGTCTTCTTTTGAACCAGCGAGTTGTGCTGCACGACTTTTGATTTGAAGCACTATCAAGACGATGAGTGCAATAAAAACTAAGATAAGAACTATGATTAAAGGTATTTGCATATGGATATTATATCGTCTATTGGGATTACTGTTTGTATTGACTTTTTGTATATGAATGATATAGTTTTGCCTGGCAGCACAGTCACTCTGACAGACTGCTCTTCAAATACAACCCATCCCACACCAGGAAATGAACTTCCCTCGTACAGACACCTCTTGGATCAAAGACCTCCTGCAAATAGACCCTGGCGACCAAGGTGCACTTGATGCACATGAAGCATCTAAACCTGCTGTTGTGGCATGGTTTAAAGCTGTCGGCGCAAACCAGGTTGCCGTACTTGAGCCGACAAAAAATGCTTCCGCAAGTAGCACGTGGGAGGTATCAATCAAAGACCTCACAACAGATCAAGAAGTCTCTGGCCCACCTGCCAGTACAATACAGCATGTCTGCCAGATGATGAGAAATCGTCATTGGTGGCCATCTGTATTCAACGATACTGAAGCGTTCAGACAAGCGACAACGGAATATCTGGGGTGACCTGATACTGATTCCGTCAAACCCCACGAGAAAAGCCCTGCAAGCTTCTCTTGTAGGGCTTTTCTTTTTATATACTCTTTTGCATTTTGCAGGCGCGCAATTTCTATATGTTCATAGTAGACAAGACAGGCGCTTAAGCCTTCTTCTCCCCGCTTGCATTTGCATTCACTTCGTAGTTTGTGTTCTGGGCTTCGAAGAAGTTTACGAGTTCAAATACATCCGTTGCTGTACTCATCCATTTTGCAGGGTTTGTGGCATTGTAGTGTTTTTCAAGACCAAGCTCTTCGAGTCGTCGATCCGCCACGTACTGTACATACTGGTTTACATAGTCTGCATTGAGTCCGAGGATACCATTTGGGAACAGGTCCTTATTGTATGCAACTTCTTTATCTACCCCTTCGATTATGATATCTCGAATCTCAGTTGCAAACTCTTCTGTCAAAAGCTCTTGATTTTCTTCAAGTACATGCTGAATCAAATTGATACCAAACTTGAGGTGAAGACTTTCATCTCGAAGTACCCAGTTGATCATTGAACCGAAGTTTCGGAGCTGGTTACGCTGACGGAATGAAAGTGCCACCATGAATCCAGAGTAGAACCAGATACCCTCCATCACGATATTTGTAGCGACCAAGTTTCGGATAAAGTCTTTTTTGCCATCGACAGACTCAATATCAAGATTATCCTCTGTCATTCGCCTCATATATTTCATAATGTACTCTTCTTTTGCCTGCATTGAAGGTACTTCAAGGTGGACATTGTAGATTTTTTCTTTATCAAATGGGAATGTTTCGAGTACATACTCAAATGACACACAATGGTTCGCCTCTTCCCACATCTGCTTTGCTAAGTACAAGTGACACTCTGGAGCCTTGATGTACTTATATACCCCAAGAGCCAGTGAACGATTTACGATAAGCTCTGCTGGATTGAAGAATGCCATGAGAAATGATACTGCATGCTTTTCATCGTCGGTCATTTTCTCCCAATCTTCAAGGTCTTCTTTGAGAGCGATTTCATGGGGGAACCATGTATTTCGTACCGCCTGATTATAAAGGTCATATGCCCATTGATATTTAATAGGATGAAGATTCATATCTTCTGGTGATGCTTTTCCGATGAGTGACATAAAATTGTTATAAATTAATTCTAAAGTTTTTGATACTAAAGATGTGGAGCGACTAACCTCCGATTAAGACTAATAATGCCGAGTCCTGAATTACTGACAACTATCACATTGTGCAAGCTCCGCTGGATCACTTGGACAAGTTTTATTGGCAGACATGATTACTTTTGGTCGAGCGGCAAATCCTTTTGCAGGAGCCATAGGTGTTGTTGAACTATTTGCACTCTGAACCACAGAAGCTGCAGGTGCAGTAGATACTGTGGCTGTAGCCATAGATACTGCTGGTGCATATGCAGATACCTCTGCTTCTACTGGAATCTCCTGATTCATTTGCATCCTGAGGTCTGATAGTGATTGATATTTAGGTATAGATTGAGCAGACGATGAAGATGATGCAGATGACATATCAACTGTAACTGTCGCCTTTGGTATAGTGGCTACCGGTACTTTATTTTGCATTTCTTGCATCACTTCACTTACCAATTCTGCTGGAGATGGAATCGGTTCTTGTACACCCATTGTCTCAGGTGCAGAATTTGCCGTGAGCTCAGACTCATCTTCTGTTACTGTATAAGTCGATGTAGAGATAGCGTCCACTGGAGCCGGTGCAGATGTATCAGCGGTACTTGCAGTAGCTTTCTTGAGTGCGCCAAATCCAAGCTTGCCCATGACCGCAGATTTATTTACAGATACTGTACTTTGTTCAGCAGTATGTTGAGGCTTCATGTGGAGATAATATGTAGTCTTTACCCCCTTTTCCCATGCAGACATATAAATCTTCATGATATCGTCGATATCTCTTGTAGAGAGATACATGTTTCGAGAGATACCTTGATCAATCCATTTTTGTGCACGTGCCGCAACTTCGATAAATGCATATGGAGATGTGCTAAATGATGTCTTGTAGATATCCTTGATGTACTGAGGAATAGATTCGATACCAGAAATATCTCCTTGGAATTCGATAATGTCCCCTTTTACTTTTTCCCAAAGACCAAGATTTTTCAAATCTTTTACAAGGTTATGGTTGATGTCGAGGTATTTTCCAGAAATTTTATTTCGAGAGAAGACTTGAGCAAATCGCGGATCAAATCCTGGAGTCGTAGCAGCAATCAAACCGATATTGGCATTTGGAGCTGTTGCAAGAAGTGTGGCATTTCGCATACCTTTTGCCACTTTTGCACGCAATACATCCCAATTGAGACCCTTATGCTTACTTTCTCTTGTAACAGTTACTTTAACACCTCTATCTTTTTCCACCTTATCAAGAGTGTCAAATGGTACATGACCCTTAGACCATTCTGAACCGTGGAAATGAGTATAGCTTCCACGTGCTTGCGCGAGGTTGGCACTTTCATCGATAGCGATATAGCTAATGAATTCACAGATACGATCAGTAAAGTCATATGCAGGTTCGCTATCATATGAAAGACCCATCTTTTCGAGTGCATCTGCAAGTCCCATGACACCAAGACCGACTGCTCGATTTTCTTTATCAGATTTTTCTGCTTCAGGTACAGGAAGGACATTGATATCAATCAAGTTATCGAGCTGACGGATTGCAAGTCGAACAGATGATTCAAGACGACCCCAAGACACCTCTTTATTGACGACATGTACTGCAAGGTTGAGTGATGCAAGGTTGCATACCGCGATATTATCTTTATCTTGTGGCAGACAAATTTCTGTACAAAGATTGGACATATGGATTGTCCCTGTATTGTTATTGAGGGCACGAAGGTTGATTGTGTCTTTCCATGTAATCCAAGGGTGTGCTGTAGTCTGTAGTGCTACAAGCATCTTTCTGAAGAGTTCTGTTGCAGGTGCTTTTTTAAAGATACGAAGTTCACCTGCATTTGCCTTTTCGATATATTCGGCATACCGAGCACTAAAAGCTGAACCATAGAGTTCACAGAGATCTGGAGTTTCCGCAGGGTCAAACATATACCATTCATCACCTGACTTTACCCGCTTCATGAATTCATCTGGAATATATGCTGCAGTGTTTGCAGTTCGCATACGCATATAGTCGTCGCCAGCATTGTGTTTCCATTCAATAAAGTCTGGGAAATCGAGGTGCCAAGGCTCCATATAAAATGCAAGTGCACCCTTCTTCTTTCCCCCTCTCTGAATCGCTCGGATTGCAGTGTCAATAATTTTTGCAAATGGCGTTGGACCTGTTGAAGTACCATTGTTTGACTTAAGTGGAGATCCAGATGCGCGAAGTTTTGTCATGGAAGCACCGATGCCCCCTGAGCCTTTTGAGAGCAACATAACATCTGCTACTGACTTTGCGATATGTGTCATGTCGTCGTGGATTTCAAGTAAGAAACAATTTGAAAGCGCAGGTCGGTTTGTACCAGCTCCAAGATTCGTTGAGCCACCTGCAATATATTCGAACCGTGACATCTTTTCATAGAAACGTTTTGCCCAGAGGGTTGGATTTTCTTCATTGAAGGCAAGACCCATAGCTACACGCATAAAGAAATATTGAGGTGTTTCTCTTGGTGTCTGATCGATATTTTTTAGAGCATATCGATTTTGGAATGTAGAGAGTCCGGCATATTGGAATAATTCATCTCGAGAAATATCGAGAGCTTGAGCCAATTCTTCGAGGTTATACTTTTCCACCATTCGAGGATCCAATTTTCCATCAGCTACACTTTCTTTTATATATTCTGGGAAATGAGCTGCATGCCTTCGGACAAGATCTTCGTCGTCATCTTTATCCCAATTTTTGATTACATGTCGATAAATCGTTTTAAGAAGTAGTCGTGTCGCTACGGTATCATAGGCAATATCCTCTTTCACATTTTGTAGTGCCGCATTGATAGTTGCCTGATCGACCTCTTCAGTTGTAATTCCATCATAGAGTGTAAGCTTAGTCTCAGTAGCAATTTGCATCACCATAGACACAGGATCCATTAGGCCTTTACATGCCCGCTCGATAGATCGATTTATTTTGTCCGCATTAAACGGCTCGCGGGCTCCATTTTGTTTTGTGATTGATATTTCCATAGGGATTGGGAACAAATAAGCCTTCGCTTTTATATCAGGGCTCAAAGACTGATATAAAACAAGGCTTATGTAGGGTTAATAAAATTGAATTGGAACCTCGATAAATTCTTTAGCGAATCTTTATAAAAAATTCATCGAACTTCACGGTGTTGATTATATACCCGTTTCCACTTTTGATTTGTGGATAAAGTCATTTTTTTGACTCAAAAAATACGTTGGCAAACATTTGAAAGCTTGCGTCAATAGCCTACATTTTGCGACGCCAAAAAAGGATTGAAAATGGGCGTGAAAACAGATACAATGCATCTATCCTTATTAAAAAATCTGTAACGACTCTTATATTTAAGAAACATTTATCTCAATTATGTCAATTCAACAAGATCTCAAAACAAAACTAAAAGAAGCTATGATTGCCAAAGATGCGGTTAAGCTTACGGTGATACGCGGAATTATGAGTGCTATGACAAATGAACTCGTGGCCACAGGAAGAACTCCGCAATCAGAACTTGCTGATGAAGAAGTATTGGCGCTTATTCGCAAGGCAGTAAAACAAAGAAAAGATGCTATCGAACAATTTACTGCTGGCGGCCGAGCAGATCTTGCAGAAAGTGAACAAGCAGAGTTGGAGATATTGAGCACTTACCTTCCTCAGATGATGTCTCGTGAGGAAATTTTAACTCTTGCACAAGCTAAAAAAGCGGAACTTGGTATCGACGATAAAGCGAAGGTTGGAGTACTTACTGGAGCACTCATGAAAGATTTGAAAGGTAAAGCGGATGGTGGCGATGTAAAAGAAGTTGTGGAGAGTTTGTTTGCCTAACAGAGAATTCACTTGGGCTATTCATTATGAAAAAGCAAATCCCAGAACAAGCATTTGCGGAGCGCGTCTCAGCGTCTATTGGATCAACAGCGTCACTTATAGTGCACACTGTCGCCTTTCTTATATTTTTCGTTTTGATTGGTATTGGGTATTCTGCAGAGCGACTCCTCTTAATCCTCACTACCCTAGTATCACTTGAGGCGATTTACTTGGCAATCTTTATCCAGATGTCAGTCAATAAAAACACCGCCAGCCTCGAAGAAGTAGAAGAAGATCTCGAAGAACTCTCTGATGATATCGAGGAGGTCACTGAAAGTTTGGAAGATGTTGAAGAAGAACTTGGTGAAATCTCTGAAGACATCGAAGATATTCAAGAAGGTATCGATGAGATTGAAGAGGATATCGAAGAAATTGAAGAAGATATCGAGGAGGATAGTAAACATGACGCAACTGAGCAAGAAAAAAATGATAAGAAATTTCAAGATATTCAAGCAACTCTTGAAGGTATATTGAAGGAATTACAGGGGCTTAAAAAGTAGTTGACGAATATCGCTACCAAACCAGCCACGCGGTTCGCAATGCGAGCCGCGTGGTATTTCTTTACTTAAAAAATACTATTGGGTTGTATAGAAACTATTCGTAAGATAATTTCGAATAATTTTGCGACTTGGTTCAAACAATGGTTCTGGTAATTGATCGAGATCAAACCATTTCCACACAGTAATCTCGTCAGGCTCCATCACTTTTGCTTCACCTGAAGCATTTGAACAAAACAATCCAATGGTGACAAAATGTGCAGTTGGCACAATATCATTTGTTAAACTAATAACTTTTAAATCTGAGACCGGAATTTCAATTCCTGTTTCCTCAAAAACTTCACGTCTTGCTCCTTCTTCAAAACTTTCACCAAAATCCAATTTACCCCCTGGCATAGTCCAGGTGCCAGCACCGTTCATCAAGCTACTTGCCTTCTCTGGATCAACATGTCTTTGACCAAGCAACACCTTTCCATCTCTCATAATCATAACCCCAAAGCCACAACCCATCTTTTTTTGTTCTGTTTTTTGTTCCATATAGGTAAAGTATATCTAATCAACTGAAAAATAGCATTTGTATAGCAGTTGCTAAAATGACTAGACCCAAAATCGGTTTCAACCATATATCCCCTTTCTTAATAGCATACGCTGTTCCGATATATCCGCCCAAAAACATTCCTATAAAAAGTGCACTTGCTAGGTGGTAATCAATCATGTTTGATAGAGCAAATACAGAGACACTTGCAAGACCTGCTAAAATATATGGAATTCTTGTTACTGCTTTCCCTTGCAAAATCGTATATCCATAACCTTTCATTCTGATATATCCTTCAAGTATTCCTGAACCTGGACTAAAGAAACCTGCCCAGACTCTTATGAGAAAAAAAGCAATGTGTGATACGTATAACCTTAGACCAGTGGCCTTGTCTGGTTTGATGCCTAAGTTTTTATTTAGAAAAGTCAGCGGGAAGATAATAAGTAATATAACTCCGATGAGCTTCGAGAGAAATTCAGGACTAATAGAAATCACAAAATATGATCCGAGTACGGTTGCAGGAATAGCAATACAAGTAAGTATAGAAATTTCTTTTTTGGTAATTCCTATATTTTTAGATTGTGAAAATTGAACAAAATTTCCTAAAATGTATCCCAGTCCACCCATATTAAATGAACCGAGTGCAATCTGAGGAGGTATGCCGGCAAATAATAAAACTGGTAAGACTATAAGTCCCGCGCCACCTCCAATACTACCCAAGAACCCGCTCGCAAAACCAAGTAAAACAACTAAGATATCATTCATATACTTTGACGAACCTTATATCGCTTTTTCCTCTACCTTCAATGTCTGCAAGACACGATCATATTCTGCTTGGGACAATGAAGTGCCATTTACAAATTCAGGGACATAATATGCTTCGATAAAGTATGGGTACTGTGGCATACGAGTATTATGTACAAAGCCAGTTGTAAACATTCCGTCACCTAATTCACTTTGAGCACTTACTGCTTTATTGCCTACCAATGTAGTGTATTTTGCACTTGGTCCATAGTTTTTATATGCAGCATCTATCGCTGCAACTCCACCTTTGCCAGCTGCATTGTGATCTGACTCTGCCGTAATCCAAAAACTAATACCTGCATTTTTCAATATACCAGGATTTGTTTCCTTCAATATCTTAATCCTTGCCCCATATCCACCTTCCTGCCCTTCTTCGATATATGCGACATAATCTACTGGTATTTCAAATGCATATGTAAGTGGTGCATTTTCGGAACTGAGATAGATGGCTTTATATTTTGACTGTGATTCAGTAGATGTCTGTGTGGTATCTGGTAATGAATAGTCATCTGATTTTACCCCTGCTTGTCCATCTTTTATCTGATTGTTTTGAGTGTTTTGTCCGCTTTGATTATGTACACCGTTGTCCTCTGCAACAAGTGCGGTATTGCTTTTATTTGAAAGATAAAAAAGATAGCCTAGTACTGCAATCAAAAGAAGAATAACTATGGTGAATAAGATAATAACTATAGAGCTTTTTGATGGTGCAGATGTAGATACGGTTGAGTTTTGTTCCATGGGTATATGGTAGCATGTTTTTTTGTTTGTATGCGTCATATCATCTATCCAGACCTTCTTTATTTTTTATAAACATCACAACCCTTCTCGTGCGTAGATGAATTTAGTACGAAAACTAAACAGCTTCCTCTATAAGTCTCTTGTACGTCGCTATAGCAGTCTCAGCTTTTATTCTGGCTTCGCCACCCTTTAGATAATCCTCAACATTATCAATAAGCCCATTTATGAGTGAATTTGTAACGAGACGCAGATAAGAAAGTCTGTTTCCTGATTTCTCTTCGTAAGCAGAGACAATATATTGAAAATGAAATGGAAAGTCCCGTATGTAGCGTGAAAACTCCTTGGCAATTTCACCATATTCAGCATTACCAAAATCTATAAATCCAGAAATCTTCTTATCCTTGATCAATATATTTTCATGATGTGCGTCATTATGTAAAAATTGAAAAAATACATCATCATGCGTTGTATCAAATATCTTCTTTGCGTTTCTAGCCACTGACTTAAATTCTTCAGGCACCTCAGGATTTTCAAGTATAAAAACATAATCCCTTGAGACTTCAGGGTGAACATCAGTAGAAAGGTCGATGAATACACCTAAAGCCTCTGCATCTTCTTTGGAAACTTTCATACCTATTTCAGCATGAAATTCTCCTAGTGATTTACAAATACTTATTTTTTCGTCTTCTGAAAGTGATGACCACTGTTCTCTAAGTAGTTCTCCTTCTATATATTCATATCCATACATTTCAGGATCTTTAGAAATACATACAACTTTAGGTACAGGAATGCTCAACCCGAGAGATGACAGTTTCTTGATGACATTTGCCTCAACAACCAGACTATTCTGGGGTTGGAATTCCTTGTCTTCTCGCTCTTGCTTCACAATATACTTAGAGCCGTTTTTTGTTTTCACAACATATGCGTTATTAACAGCACCTTTGCCTTTAAGGGTATATTCAATAATTTCATCTGACAATAGTTTTTGGATATCTGATCGTATATCTTGCATATATAAATATTATCACCTTAAGTGATTAGATAATAGATATAGTATTCTAGGTGTATCACTGTGAACTTTCTCGTGTAGGTGTTTTATAGTGTCAATTCATTCCAAAACTTCAATAAATCATCATCAATTTTGAAATTACGTCTTTGTGATTTTGGAATTATTTCATTCTTTTTCCATATCGGGTAATTTGGATTTAGCTCAAATACCCTATGTACTATAGCACTATATTCCACAAATCGTTCAGAGAGAGTTGTGGCTTTAGTGTATCGGAGAAACACGTTGTAGAACTCAATATCATATTTTTTAAGATACTCTAATGCCAACTTTTCACCCCTCCATTGCTCGTTAATGAAATCGAAGTATGCACAAATACTGTTTACGACCGAATACAGTAGTCTCATCTCCAGGGCTTCATGATACTTTGAATCTTTTGCATTAAAATACCTTGTATTTGCTTCAAAATTATAATTTGTATTAACCCATGCATTCCACTGTTTTTCTTCGGATATGGGGGCAAATTCTTTTTGAAGAGATTTTAGCTTAGTGAGCTCTCCTGATTTATCAAATCGAATCTCTCCTCTTTTTAACCATGCATATAAAAGATGATTCATCTTGTTTGACAGTTCACCTGATTCACTTGAAAGAACATCGCTTTGAACTATATTCGAGATGTTCCTTTGATCAAAAAAATATATATCTGCAAATACGCCATCTATCCATGTAAACACTGATTCTAAAGCAAGGGTGTTATCTTTTAATATAATAATCAGATCGATATCGCTATCTGAAGTAGATGTATTGTTACCTATTGAGCCAGTTAAAAATACAGCATCCACTTCTGGTTTTTGTTCCAGTTTTTTGAGTATGGTTTCGAGGGTTTGCATGAGAGGATTATACAATATTTTTTGAGATTATCTAGGGTAGATACTATGTACAACCGCCACACTAACCTTTATTGAGCACTTTCATCATCTCTCAACATAATAACCCTTCTCGTGCATACTACTTTTCAATAGATAAATAATCAGGATGCAAATATTGTATGAGTTCTACGATATTATCAAATAATTTTTGTAAATTAGAATCAAATAAAAATACCACAATAGGGCTCCACATCTGATCTATTTTATCATCCATTTTTTTAAAATGAATAATATCATTACGTAGATCTTTTATTTGAGTGAAAGATTCCCAAAATCCTTGAACTTTGATATTTGACTTATTCTTTATAGAAGCAATGATCTCCAGTTTTTCCTCGATGGAGCATTTTCTTACTAATTTTACTTTGTCTAAAGTTTCTTTATTTCCTTTCCTGTTTACTCTTTCGTGTATGTAATCATGGGGAATAATTAAATTAACAAAAGATTCAATTGCTGTTACAAGTGATACAACCATACCCGTTGAAGTTTGTATATAATCAAAAACCTTATCTTGATCAAGTAAACGAAAGATATCGGCCTCAGGGTCAAGTTCCTTGATTCTACCTGGGGAACTAGCTTTTATTTCTTGTTCGGTTAATTTTTTACTGAAAACTTGGATTTCTTTAGCATGATTTATTCTTTCTCTTAGTTTTTCACACTTATCGATAAAATTTTGAGCATTATTGAGATTAAGAGAAACAGGATCTGGCAACATAACCATAAAATCGCCGACACTTTTAGTTTTTACAAGCATATTCATAATAACAGATGTCCCAGCTTCATGTAAGAATTTTCCTTGGTAAGGTTTCGCTAATTCAGTTTTAAAGTAAGGTTTTATTTTCATGTAAGATACATATCTACTCATACTAGCTGTTGAAGGTGACCCTACAGGGAATCGGTCCTTACAGGACCAGTATACCTTTTCTTGCTTTGTCGAATCCGCTACGCGTATCCTCAAAACAGAGAAAAGCTTTTCGACCTAAAAGTATTTTTCTCCTGAAAAATCTTTTAGGCATGCCTCGCACCGTCGTGCTCCGGCCTTGCGCTTTCTTCGAAAGCTCACCCTGACGCGAGCAAAGCAGTTTGCTCGCTTAGGGTCACGCAAACTTGACTCGCTGATGCTCGCATGTGGTGTGACCCTACAGGGAATCGAACCCTGCTTCCAGCCTTGAGAAGGCTGTGTCCTAACCGATAGACGATAGGGCCAGTACGCATTATTGTACTGATTTTCACCAAAAAATAAAGTGACGGAGCAACCCTATCATATTTCATATAAACACCCTGAATTACCGAATCAACCCCCACCATTCTATCGTCCCTTTTATTGCCGCTTTCAAAAATGCTTTGTAGTTATGCCCAGCTCTAAAATGTAGATCTGCTTCTGCACGAGCAATACTGGCCACACTGCGCTTGATATCCCCTATCCGTACTGGGTGATACTCCACCGCCACCGACTTACCCAGAACCTGTTCAAATATATCCTTAAGTTCCAATAAAGATATTTCATATCCACCTGCGATATTGTAGACTGCCCCGGAGACACCAGCATGATATGCAAGCAAGTTTGCACGCGCCACTTCGGCCACATGTACAAAATCTCTGGTTTGTGTACCATCGCCATCGATACGAATTGGTTGTTCATGCAAAAGTGCATCGCACCATTTTGCAATCACTGTCGCATATGGTGAATCACCTTTTTGTCCATCACCAAAGACATTAAAATACCTTAAAATCACTCCTTCAATTTCTTTTTCTTTCACATATTCCAAAATAATCTGTTCTGCATCTAATTTTTGTTTTCCATAATGCCCAATTGGATATGTAGAATGAGATTCATCTACGGGTACAACTTCGACATTTCCATATACAGCAGCAGATGAAGAAAAGATGAAGACCGGCTTGATAGGTAATTGAGCCATTGCATCTAAAATATGCTTGGTACCCATGACATTGACCAAGGCAGATTCTTCAGGATGCTCTTGGCAATACTGCACTTGCGGAATCGCTGCGAAGTGAAATACTGCATCAAACACATGGGTACCAAAGAGCGCATCAAGGAGTACGGTATCTCTGATATCTCCTTTGATAAACGAAATCCCCGAAGGCACATCGTCTGGGGTACTATTCCAAAAATTATCAATCCCAATTACTTCGATACCAAGCACCGCAGATTGTACAAACTGGCAAAAGTGACTACCAATAAAACCGGCACACCCTGTAACCAAAATCTTCTTTGGCTCTTGGCGTTTTGTATTTGACACTGAAGCTGAAGTCGACACCGCTGACGCCGCAGATGATTGAGATTGAGATGAACGAGGTGAGATTGGTGAAGATGACATAATAAATACTGTTATTTTGATTCTTAATAATGATAGACCATTGACTACAACTTACACACTATCTGTCAGGCGGAAGTTCATAGTGATTGATTAAGAAGCGACTCAAATCAACAAAAGGTTGAGCAAGTGTCTCTGAAGCATAGTTCACCCCACGTGGATTAACCGTATAGATAAAGACCAAAAAACGAGGGTTGTAGGCCGGTAGGAAGCCCACAAACGAGTGTAGGAACCGATACTCGTCATAGGTACCACCTGAAGTAGCGATTTGCGCTGTACCGGTTTTTGCGGCCACTGCATATCTTTCATTTTTTGCTTTTCCATCGAGAAGAGAGTGATCGACATTGTACACCATCATATCTGTCACAGCTCGAGCTGTCTCAGGTTTTATCACTCTTGGACCAACTTGTGCTGAGATATCTTTACTATACCCCAATCGATAATTAATTTTCTTTACAACATGAGGTTGTACCAACTCTCCTTGATTTGCAATCGCAGAATATGCTCGCAAAAGCGCAATTGGTGACATGGCGATACCTTGACCGAAAGAGGCGGTTGCAAATTCAATATCAATATTTGAGCTCAAGTTTTTTACCAATCCTGTAGATTCATTTGGTAAATCAATTTTTGTCTTTTCACCAATACCGAATTTCAAAAAATAATCTGCCAATGTTTTATTTCCTACTTGCTGTGCCACATATACAAATCCTGTATTCAAAGATTTGGACAATGCATATTGCAATGTAATGTCCCCTCGCCCCTTTTTATCAAAGTTGTACATTGTCTTATTATTTAATGTCACTGATCCTTTATCATGATATACCGTATTTGCAGTCACTTTACCCGTATCAATTCCCACTGCCATCGTGAGTGGTTTAACCACTGATCCCATTTCATATACACTTTCGACAAGGTTATTGCTAAATACCGCAGGATCTTTGATGTCTTTGAGGTTATTTGGGTCAAAGGTAGGAGCCAGTGCCATAGCGACAATCTCCCCTGTTTTAGGATCCATAATAATCGCTCCGCTCCGTTCGGAATTATATGCTTTTGAAAGCTTAGCGAGCATCTGTTCGATATACTGCTGTGTATCTGGTTCGATTGAAGTGACGATATCTCCTTCAAATTTCTCACTTTTCAATACTGTTTTTTTAATATTGGAGAACATCTCTGCAAAAAAGTTTACATAGACACTATCGCTGTCACGCAAAAGAGTTTCTTGATAACTTCGTTCGAGGCCATATCTTCCTGCCAGTTCATTTTCAGCATTGTAGCCAATAAGTCCAAGCACATGAGCAGCAAGTTCACCACCTGGATAGTATCGCCATTTATCTTTATATAGTCCAATCCCTGCAATCTTCTGCGCTGCTATAGCTTCACCTGTCTTTTCATCTATCTTTTTTCGAATCTCTTCATAGGTATCATTTTGCTTTGACGCTTTAGAATAAAAATCTGCATAATCAAGGTCAGTGATGTGAATTTTTAGAGAAGTGTACACAGTATCGATTCCAGCTTTCTGCACCAACTTTGGATTGATTGCCAATATAAAGCCAGTTTTGACCGCGGCGGCGGAGATTGTGTTGCCTGACTTTTCCGTAAAATAAATAGTACCTCGACTAAATATATGTCCAGTAGGTTTCTGATATTGTCGATCTGCACGCTCAGCAAAATCACTACCATGAATAATCTGTACCGAGTAGAGTTTTACAATAAGCATCACTGCAACCAGGAGCATAGCTATGGAAAGTAGTCTGATTCGAGATTTTGTAAGTGACATACAGAGTTATTTTATTTTGCTATTTTAACATATTTAAAGCAATCAGACATATTGCACGTCTCTATATTTGAAAGATTGGAAAATAGAAAAAGAGGAAAGACGTTGAAAGTGAAGAAGAGAAATTGAATGCATCAATTTTTGTACTGTTCATAGTTCATAGTTCACAGTAGAGTTCATGGCAGTGTTCATAGTTCATAGTCTACTATGAACTATGAACATTAAAAAAATAAACGTCTATGCAATTTTCATCTATTTCCATCTATTCTATTTGCCTCAGACAATTTGTAATACAAAACACTTTGTCAACACTTAACCTAAGCGTATCCCAAAACCCCTTATCTCAACGCAACGCTTGGAGCAGGTTTTGCCAAAGTGACAAATGAAGTCTTGTCTTTCGCCGAAACAAACCCTTTAGACTCTGCTAAATCAAGCGTAATTTCTCCTTTTCCAGATATGTATGCAAATTCTTTTTCACTGAGTTCAGAAGCGAGCGATGCTATCTCAGTTTCAATTTTCTCCTTTGCCACTGCATTGTGAACAGCTTTATTGATCAATACGACGTAAAAAAGTGCAAGTACAACAGTAATTGAAACAAGTGACATGAAAATCACTTTTGCAAAGATGTCGATATGTTTTACTGCTTGTTGTACTTGTTTCATAATGTGCTGCGTTTATTTTATAATTTTCGAATTGCACGTAATTTGGCACTTCGTGAACGAGGATTTTCTTTTTGCTCCTCTTCAGTTGGGACAATTGGCTTTTTAGTGAGAAGTTCAATAGTGATTCTGGGATGACTTCTATGTTCATCTACAGCATCTTCACCATCTTCACTTTCACCATCTTTCCCTCCGGCCCATGCCTTAAATTCGTGCTTCACGATTCGATCTTCGAGGCTATGATATGAAATCACTGCCATCACTCCGCCAGGCTTCAACATCGTCAGTGCTTTTGGCAAAGCGATACGAAGATGTTCAAGCTCATTGTTTACCGCGATGCGAAGGGCTTGGAATGTTTTGGTTGCTGGGTGAGTTTTAGGCCTTCCATTTGCACCATATTTTTTCCAACGCACAGCATGTTCAATGATTTCCGCCAATCTTCCACTTGTGGTAATCGGATGAATGGCTCTCGCCTCGACTATTGCTCTTGCGATCTTGCGTGCGGCTGTTTCTTCGCCATATGCATAAATCACATTTGCAATATCTTCTTCTGCCCATCCATTGACGATATCAGTCGCAGTAAATGGATAATCGATTGCTTGGCCAAAGGTCATTTCCAACGATTCATCGCTTCGAAATGTAAATCCTTTGCCAGAGCCAATGAGATCATATGTACTGAGTCCGAGATCAAAGAGAATTGCATCAACTGTTCCCTTTTCGATACCGTGCATATTGAGCGCAGTGTCGATGGTACTAAAGTTTGCTTCGATTGGCATGAGTCGACTTAGATACATTGCAGTAGGTGCACCGTCGGCATCAAAGCTCTCTGCCAAGTAGCGCTTTGTACGTGCAATTGCATCTGCGTCGAGATCAAATCCTAGTATGCTCACTTCTCCGTGTAATTTCTTGATGATGACTTCGCTGTGGCCACCATCTCCCAAGTTGCAATCCACCACGATCGCACCAGGCTTCAGGTCGAAGAGAGTGAGTATTTCATGTAAAAGTACTGGCTTATGTCTTTCGGTATGATTTGAATCTGTCATAGAAATGTATGTCGTCCGATTAGCTCTTTTGTCCGCAGAGGTATTGTTTAGATGACCCCGATATCACCGAGCTTTTGAGCAAGCTGGTCAGCGGATTTGAGGATGCGAGACTTATATTCTTTCCATGTCGCTTCGTTCCATACTTCAACCCTTGAATGCACTCCAGCAAATACGACTTTGTTTGCAGTTTTGTCTTGCGACTTATCTGCAAGTTGGGCATATTCACGAAGGAAATCTGGGATTAAGATTCGGCCATTTGAATCAATGTCGAGCTCAACCGCTCCGGCCAACATGATTCGATTAAA
>JBJOQZ010000066.1:0-4506 GCA_046049705.1 Candidatus Parcubacteria bacterium
GCTCCCCTTTTTGTTTTGCATACTTTCCCCAAAGCAAAAACGCTAAACCTTCTTTATGTTCAGATAAATACCGAATGACACTATCAGTGAATTCTTCCCAGCCTTTCCCTTGATGCGAACCAGGTTTCGATTCTTCTACAGTAAGAGTAGCATTGAGTAAAAGCACGCCCTGTTTGGCCCAACGAGATAAATCGCCATCAGCCTCTGGCACAACTCCGATATCTGATTCAATTTCTTTGAATATATTTTTAAGAGACGGAGGCAAAACCATTCCAGATTGCACAGCAAAACAAAGGCCATTTGCCTGCCCTTTGCCATGATATGGATCTTGTCCAATAATCACCACTTTCACTTGATCGATTGGACATAATGCAAAAGCACGAAAAATATCTTTTGGCGCCGGATATACTTTTTTTCCTGATAAATACCTCTCTTTTACAAATTGACTCATAGATTTGAAATACGGCTTTTCAAATTCATCTTTTAGCCCTTTTTTCCATGAGGGCTCAATAGAGATATCAGTTGTTTGTGTGCCAAGGTTGGTCATATTGATAACTATAATACAAACCTCTTGCTTTCACATATCCTTGCAAAAAACCAATATACATGTTATTGTATGCCCAACATAACTCTCTTGTGTTCTATAGATTTCCGAGATTTGTTGTTCTAAGCCCTGGGATACCAGACACTGAGCAAGCAAAATATCGACGTTCTATACAGCAAAGTAGGATATATAAAAGAACTGTTATTGGACAAAATCGCCCACTTCTTACACAAAGGGCAAAACCGTCTTGTGCAAGTATTGACCCATATCCATATTGTTATGCCGATGATACAAAAGAAGTCTTTTCAGGCCTTTTCTCGTCTTATTTAATTTATATTTAACATATATTATGGCAATCAATCACCCAAACTCACCTGCATATCAGAAAGGTATTCGTTATGCAGCTGCAGAATTTATTCCTCAACCCCGACAAGGTTCAAAGACCGCTGAACGTTTCAGAACATCAGGTGGTTTTCGACATGGCGGAGACTATACCGTACGACATGCATGGCACTCTGGTGGACATGGTGGCCGATTTGGAGATCGACGTGGTGGCGGAGGTGGACGTGGAAGAAGTGGCGGACGACGACGAGAATCTGAGATGACCGATATTTCTCGATTCATCAAAAAGGCGACTGGTATCAAAGCTACTCCGGTAGAAATCAAAAACAGTTTCGTGGATTTTAATCTTAATCCATATATTCTTCGTAATCTCCTTGATAAGAAATTTACAACACCAAGTCCAATTCAAGATCAATCTATTCCTCATATTCTTGCAGGAAAAGATATTGTCGGACTTGCAAATACTGGTACAGGAAAAACAGCAGCTTTTTTACTTCCTCTTTTACATAAAATTTCACTTAATCCTCAAACTGAGAGTGCACTTATCGTAGCTCCTACTCGTGAACTTGCTCAGCAAATCGATGCGGAGTTTAGACTCTTTGCAAAAGGATTAAATCTATTCTCAGTTGTCTGTGTAGGTGGTATGTCAGCATACGCACAAATCCGAGAACTTAGATACAATCCACATGTTGTCATCGGTACTCCAGGACGAATTCAAGATCTTGCTGCGAAAGGTTTTATAGATTTCAAAATTTATAACAATGTCGTCATCGATGAAGTTGACCATATGCTTGATATGGGATTTGTTGAGCCAATTACTGAAATCCTCAACTCTCTCCCTGAAGGAAGACAATCTCTTTTCTTCTCAGCAACAATGCCACCAAAGATTCGAGAACTTATTCAAGTGTTCCTCAGAAATCCAGTTACGGTTGAAATTCAATCTGGTAAAACAACAGACAATGTCGATCAAGACGTTGTCCGAGTCCAACGAGGTGAAGACAAGTTCCCTATTCTTGTAGACATTCTTCGAAAACCCGAAATGACGAAAGTACTTATCTTCAGTGAGACAAAACGTGATGTTGAAAAACTAACACAATCTCTTATGGCAGAAGGATTTAAAGCCACTTCAATTCATGGTGACAAAGATCAACGTGAAAGAACTCGCGCACTTAACTTCTTCAAATCAGGTATGGTGACCATCCTTGTGGCTACAGATGTTGCTGCTCGTGGAATCGATGTCAACGATATCTCACATGTAATCAACTATACAAAACCTCAAACTCACGATGACTATGTTCACCGAATCGGACGAACAGGTCGTGGTTCAAAGACAGGATCAGCACTGACGTTTGTATAAAAACCAGCACAAGACGTTCTGAACATATAGTGAACTAGAAAATAAACTGCATTCCGCAATAAGCAATACGGAGTCGCAACTATTTTAAACAAGTCGCAGATACCAGTCTGCGACTTTGTGTTATGATAAGTACATTATGGCAAAGGGTCCAATTGTATGGGAAGCACTTGAATACGATCATAGTGAAAAAACACATGATTGGTATTGGGCAGTGGGTATCATTGGTATATCAATTGCATTGATTGCACTTATTTTAGGAAATATTATTTTTTCTATTGTTGTCCTTGTTTCACTTTTTGCTTTGGTAGTAGCTGCACGTCGTACACCAAAAATTGTGCGATTTGAATTAAATACCATTGGTGTAAAAATTGATGAAGAATTCATCCCATTTAGTTCACTAAAATCATTTTGGGTTGAAAACAATGTTCATCATGATGGCAAATCAGTCCTCTATTTTAAATCACGAAGCATGACTACCCCACTTATCGTGATTCCAATCGAAGAAATCGACCCTGATCAAACAAGACTTTTTCTACTCGAATTTTTACTTGAGGAAGAACATGGTGAGTCTATTGTGCATAAATTCATGGAGTATCTTGGTTTTTAACTTTTGTTTCTAGGCTCTGTTTTTTGCGCAAGGAGGTTTTATCTTCAATACTTTCTAGCTGTTTTCTCTGATTCATAGCTATGTTTTGCCTTGGATTCAATTTAATGATATATACATTGGTATGGTCCCGTCGTTCAACGGATAGGACATGAGTTTGCGGAACTCAAAATCCAGGTTCGATTCCTGGCGGGATCACATAAAACAAAGCAGGTTAAATACTGATAGTAAACCTGATTCATAATGTATTTAAAAGAAAAATGCCAATTGTATTTAATTGGCATTTTCGTATTAATCACATACTCAATATCCTTTTGTACCCGTCTATATAGTACTTTACATATAGTCTATTTAATGATATAATATACATATTCTTACCTTGGGGTAAGAAATAGTTCCTCGTCAAACCTAAACAAACTCAGAAATACATATGCAAGACTATTCAGAGGTTAAAAGCCTCCTTGCAACTCAAATTCAAGCTATCCTATCTCGTAGACACCTCATCGCCACAGTGACCATCGGCACAGTCCATGAGACCGGTGAGCACAAAGAGGTGGCGGAGATTGGCACTCGCTTGACCATCGTTAAGAATCAAGTGAGGGGTCTGATTCGGTATAATAACTGGTCAGCGATATTCCACCTCCACCAAACTACTGCAACTGAGCCTAAGCATTTGCGTACTCAGTTTCAGTTGGCAGCTAGCGGTGAAGCCAAGGTGGCGAAGAAGCGGGTTAAAAAAACGGTCAAAAGAAAAGCATCTCCTCAGGTATCTCCTGCTGAAGACGTTGATTTCTCTGACGCATCGTCAGGACCAAAAACACAACCTGTGATTGCAGCTGAGGCTCCGCTGGTAGTGGTTAAGGTTGATCCAAAACCCTACTCTCCAGTACTCCTTGGCAAACACAGGCTGCCGCTTCTCGAAATCCTCACCTCATTCGTTCTCCTGGCTGGGGACATTGGTGGGACAATAGGGACTAAAGGAGCTTGTCGAGCAATAGCTGACACCTTAAGTGGCTCAGACCGCGAAATAGAAGCGCGCAGCTTAAGTCCCCTTCTTCGTTCGCTTGTTAAGCAAGGTATTCTTGGAACAAGAGGAGTGAATTATTATCTCACTCCCTTCGGCCAACTTATCTATGTCGTGTTGTCTAACGGAGCACATAAACCAGGTGAAATAGACTGGGGAAAGGTCCTTAGCAATGAAAAGCTCGACTTAAGCGATGTAAGTGAGAGACGCCCTATCTTTGCCGTCATGGCATCGGAGCAAGTCTCACATTTTACCATCGCCCAATTAAGGGTTGCTGAAGAGGTTGAAAAACTGAACAGGCAACTTAAGGCAGCGAAGCGCAGACAGACTGCTGCTAACGCTACTCTCTCACAACCTATGAAGTTTGCAAAAAACGCAGACGCACTGGCTGGATGGAGACATGCAATAGCAAATGCCCTCGGAGACCACACCGAGGTACAACAGTGAAAGATTGATACGTGCGGCAAGGGGTTCGACTCCCCTTGCCGCTTTTTTTATTCACAAGCTAAGTGTGCATGCTATACTTTATATATGCTTACCGCCAACAATATAGCTGGTTTCATCTTTACCTTCGGCCTATTGGTGTATTGGACCATAGCCTTCCTCGTTCTCTATCACCTCATTCGTTTTGGGGT
>JBJOQZ010000067.1:0-2936 GCA_046049705.1 Candidatus Parcubacteria bacterium
ATTTGGGCCCTCTTTTTATCGGTGTGCAGCCAATGGAAAAAAGTGTCACAGATGTGTCAAAAGATGAATTATCAGATACCGACATCTCTACGACTACCGATGAATCACCTGCTTCATCGACCATAAAAACCACAGCGGATTCAAGTGGAAATATATTTAAAGACAGGATCGTACAAAATAAAGATGTTCGTGCCCTAGTAAATCCTGAAGGGAAGATACTATTTATGTACACATTTTTAGACCGAAAAACACTTGTTATCATATCAAGTGAAAAAGGCTTAAAAGAAGTACTCACTCGAATGACAACCGGAAGAATTCGTAGATAAATACAAATAAAGAAAGGTGTCTTTCAAAATTTGATAGAAAATTCATGTCTCTTTCGGTAGGGTATGAGTATGGCATTTCACCATAACCACATACATATACCTACTACAAAAACGGCTTTAGCTACATCACTTTGTATTATCCAACATAGATTTTCTCTCATGCAAATAGAGGTTGATATCAGCAAAGGATTATTTCAATTCAATATTGCTGGTATACCCGACAAAACAATTAAAGAGTCTCGATTTAGAATACTTTCTGCACTTAAAAATACACAGTTTAAAACTCCAAGTAAAAACAATGAGAAAGTAACAATATCACTTTTCCCGATAGATATACATAAAAAAGCTATATACACTGATCTGGCCATTACATTTGCATACCTTAAGGCATCAAAACAAATAGTACTGCCAGAATCATTATCTGAAATAAAAATCTGTTGTATCGGGAATATTACTTTAAGTGGGAATATACAAGTTGATCAAACTGATATCTCGCATTTGATATATCAAGGATACTTACTTGGTATCCAGTACTTTATTATTCCTCAAACATGCACCATTGCATTTGATGATATTACATTTGATACAGAATTATATATTTGCACCATTGAATCGTTATTAGATCTCATGGGTGGTTTGCAATTCAAAAAAGTGGAAAATAAAAACAAAGGGATTGGCAAAAATATTATTTGCAAATCCGATGAACAAAGAACATTTACTATCGATACACTTGAAGGATTACATGCACAAAAAAGAGCATTACAAATTGCAATTGCAGGCGATCATCATATCCTTTTTATTGGACCGCCTGGAGCAGGGAAAAGTGCACTGGCTCAAGCGGCAATAGAACTTATGGACAATCTCACTTCTGAAGAAAGACTGCGGTTAACATCTCAAAAGCATATATTTGGAGTTATGTACTCTGATAAAAAATCAGAACCTCGAAGCATAAATCAAAGCGCAGAAAGACCTGTTGAGGTACCACACTATAAAGTTACTCCGTATCAACTTAGTGGAAATAACCTGCGACCAAGCGGAATTCTACAGAGTGCATATCATGGGCTATTGATTCTAGACGAACTTGCAGAGTACAATCGTCAATCCATAGAAACACTCAGACATCGACTAGATATGCATACAAGTAAAGAGGGAGGATTGATTATTGCCACATCCAATCTATGCCCTTGTGGAAAAACGTCTCAAAAGAACAGTACATTGTTCGAGGCTTTATGCACTTGTACAAAAACACAAATTAAAAAATATATGTCGAAAATTTCAGAGCCAATACGCGATAGGTTTCATATTATTTGTCATATTGAATATTCAGACCATGTGACAAATACGGAACAAAATTTGCTTGGCACACCTATATCTGGCAAACAAATGTCACAAAAGATACGCATAAGTCGAAGTATTCAAAGACAAAGAAACAAAAACAGATACAATGCAATACTTAGTGTATATGAGATAAAGTCATTTGGAATTGAAATAGCAGCAGAACAGATTATTCAAGATTTAAGCCAAAGATTTACAATATCAAAAAGAAAAACTGAACATATATACAAAATTGCAAGAACCATCGCAGACTTAGAATCAAAACAAAAAATAGAATCTAGACATGTATATGAAGCCCTCCAGTATACGAGACAATCTTTAGACTAAAATACTAACAAGAATTCGTAGCACCTCTAATTTCAAAGTGAACATGTGGACCAGTCGATTGACCAGTATTACCCATTTTTCCAATCACTTGGCCCTTAACTACTTTTTCACCAGGGTTTACATTGAGCTGGCTCATATGTGCATATAGTGTCTGAGTACCGTTTGCATGCTTGATAACGATATATGTTCCATATCCACCATTCCACCCAGTTCGACTAATCATAACCTCTCCATCTGCTGCAGCAATAATCGATGTACCAACAGGAGCAGCATAATCTACACCATTATGTCCGTGTACACCTTGTGTTCGAATAGCATTGATTGGACATGCATAGTATCCTGAACCACCAACCTTTTTGACCGTCTTAGTGGTTTTCTTGTCTGCATTTTTGGCAAGCTTAGTATTTTTACTTGTATCTTTAGATGTATCATTGTGACCAGGACCAAAAGCTGAATCGGCATCTGGAATAATAATAGTGGTATTTAGTGCCAAAACTTGATCAGTAGATAACCCGTTAAATGTGGCGATCTCAGTTGCATCAACTCCAGCGGCTTTAGCAATCGATGCCAGCGTATCGCCCTTTTTGGTCGTATATCGCAATCCTGTCACCGGAAGCACTACTATCACCTGACCCGGCTTAATTGATTCATTTTGACCTATATCATTGGCAGACCGGATAGTGTTTGGGGTTACATCGTACATTGCTGCAATCCCACTTACTGTGTCTCCCTCACGCACAGTATAAAGACTGATTTGGTCTGAAACTGGCTTAAAATCTGCAGATAAAGCAAGACTTCCATCTACACCAGTATGCTCATTTGTAAGGGCCGAATCATCAACAATAACAATCTTTTGCTCTACCGTCGTAAGTGGGTCGATATTTTTAGGTGCCTGCAGGAGTGGGAGTGTCTGGACATTGTTTGGTAATACAACTGGATCAAACTTCT
>JBJOQZ010000068.1:0-7215 GCA_046049705.1 Candidatus Parcubacteria bacterium
CTTCTTTACCAAGATCCATGGGCGCTGGAGCTGTTTTGGCATGAGACTGCTTAAGCTGCGGTTGAGCTGAGATGCTTTCACCAGGAAAATGCAAAAGTGTATTTATCTCACGGATTGAGAGCGGCAAAGCGCTTTCAGAGTCAAAAAGTCGATATGCAAACTTATGGAGTATAGCGGCTGTATCAGCACCATCTTTGACTCGCTTGCATACTATCGAATTACCAAGCGGGTTCTCGAATTGATTAAATGCAGCCTCAATATCACCAACAATACGTTCTGCACGTTCTCTATTTGATGCAGATGCAACAATGCGGATATTCAACTCAATAATTGGGGAAGATATTTTTTGTGTAATTTGATCAAGTGCAATCTGATCGACAGTATCTTGTTTGTCATGTTTTTTTTCTTCAGGCTTCTTTTTCTGGAATTCATCGACAAATCCTTTCCCTACTTCCCCTGCGGCTTTAGTAAAACGTCCAAAAAACGTATGCCGTATATCTATAGCATCTTTTACATTGTCTCCTTTACGGATGCTATCGAGCGCAGTTTTATATTGTTTTGTGTAATAATCCCCTACTGGATTGAAGATGAATTGAATTGCAGCCCCTTCCCCATCTTTTTGCATCTGCGTAAGTGTATTTAAAATAACATTGAGCGGATCAAAATCAAATTGTTCATAGGTTTTGATTGGGTATACTTCATTTTTATTTAATGTTGCATATGATGCGACTGAAAATCCTTCTGAATTAAAAATATTATAATCATCTGTTTTTTCAACTATTTTTGCATCTGGAAAAACACCAAGAAATTGCTTTTCAAATAAATGTGTATTAACACTAGGTACAGAGACGTAAAACACAAATTCATTACTACTTTCTGATACCGCCAGCTCAACTGCAAACTGATCCTCTGAATCATGTTCCCCATGAGAAGAAGATACGGAAAGCATGCCAGCATAAAACTGCTCCATAGAAGAGATAATTTCTTTTAATGGACGAGATGTTCCCTCACTACTTTTTTCTGGCAAGATAACTTCGTAGAGTGTCTTCCTGAGCGCCTTTGTTTCTGGGGCACTTTCATGAAGACCTGGTGTAGGCAAACCCTTTTTTATATACTGCACCAAAAAGCGATGGAAATCATCTTCGAGGTGAGGGTTTCTGAGATGCCTAATTGTCTGAATGGTATTCATAATCCCCTCTTGATACATCTGAGAGACAAATTCTTCCATTTTCCTATCATGCTGTTCAGGACTAAGACTAAGTACAATTTCACCTGACTCCTGCATCTGTTCTTTTTGAGGTGGTACAGCACGAAAATGCTCATGTAGCACTTTTTCTGGTTCTTGTTTTGAGTAATGATGAATTGTTTCAGAGATAATATGCTCGCGCTCGTGAGATTGTGCAAATTGCTCTGGAGAAATCACCGCCTCTTCGCTAGCATGAGAAGATAAGGCCTGTTCAGCAAGCGCTTTTTTGTAAGCAAGTGCTTCAGCTTCTTTTTTAGTAATCGCATCTCTCAAGTATGCTAATTCTTCTTCAGGATTTCGAAACTGTTTTACATGTTCCATGTACAACTAGTATAACAGAAAAAAATATACTCGCGTCAAACGCTTGCTACATAAGTATCCTGATTTTATTTATATTAGACCCGCGTCAAAATTTCCGCTCCGTCTTTTGTAATGACAACAGTATGTTCAAAATGCACACTTCGTCCTCCGTCTTCAGTGAGAATTGTGTACCCATCATCATCTATCACGATATCCCCTTTTTTTTCATTTATAATTGGCTCAATAGCAATCACTAACCCTTCTTGCAATACAACTCCTTGATTTGGTTTAGAGAAATTTGGAACAAATGGATCTTCATGCACTTTATGTCCTACTCCATGTCCTCCGAGACCTTCAGCGAAATTGAAACCATAGGTCTTATGGTAATAGCCGAGAGTTTCTTCACAAGCATGACCAATATCACCAGTCTTCGCTCCAGCTCGAGCGGCAAAAATGGCTGCTTCTAGACAAGCCGCTCCCGCTTCGAGAAGTTTTTGCCCTTTTATATCTAAGACCCCGACACCAATTGTGATTGCCGAATCAGTGATAAGGTCTTTATATTTGAGACCCATATCAAGAGTGACAATATCCCCTTCTTTGATGATATATTCTTTTTCTTGCGGAATACCATGTACCACTTGGTCATTTATAGAAAGACAAAGCGCCGATGGATAAGGACGATTGGCACCCCTTGGTGTATACCCCATAAATGCAGGTACACCTTCATACTGTTCACAAAGTGCCCTCGCCTCCATCTCAAGTGCAACTGAAGAAACACCAGGAGCCACTTTGGCTTCTAGTGCCTTTAGGATAAGGGCCAATCTGCGGCCCCCTTCTCGCAAAATCGCAATCTCTTGTGGAGTTTTAAGTGAAATCATGCGTCTACGATACACTATTATGACCTCAAAATCCAATACAAGTATCACTTATTTGAATCTGATTACTCTTCTTTAACCAGGTGCAATCTTTCTATCCTACTAGTGCTTGTTGGATATCCTCTGCTACCTTTTCGATAGATTGCTCTCCATTGATATGAATATATCGATAACCTGCCGCCTGTTCAAAAAATCTAATCCCCTCCATGACATCACTTTCAAACCAATCAAGCCTCTTTTCTATTCGAGCATCGGTCTGATCATCAGCGCGCCCTTCTTTAGATGCTCGCTCTTGAATACGAGACTTTGACCACTCACGTGATACATCGATAAATATAACAACAGGTCGCACTCGTTCATAAAATTTCATAGCAGTATCGAGTACAAGTGCTTCTTCATAAGAACGCGGTGTGCCATCGATAAGCATATGCTCATCGCCAGTAAATTCATCTACAAGCAAATGTGCCCAATTCCAAACTGCCAAAAAGTCAGGCTGTTTTTCTCCTCCTTCCATGCGCTCTTTAGCAAGTCGACTTGAATATGTATCTTTAGCAATGAATTCTCGAAAGCGTGCACCAGTCTCAAGATGAAAAATTTTACGCTTTGAATCATGATTCTTGAGCAATGTCTCAATAATCTTTGCCTGTGTTCCTTTTCCACATCCTGACCGTCCAGTAAAAATAAATGTTTTTGGTTTCGAAAATTCTAGTGCGCTCATGTATGCATACATAATAACATATCGTACTTTAACTACGATTATTATTGTTCATATTGAACACAACAGAGAGCAGTATTGCATTTACATCCAAACGAAAAACGCCCCGATTCTTTTGCCTCCGCAGGCGTTAGCCGAGGACAGCACACTATATTTTGTATCCAAACTAAAAACACCCCTTTCATTTTTCTTCTGCAGGTAATCCCGAGGACAGTATTTATATATAGACGAAAGACCTTACAATTTGTTTGCCTCCGCAGGACGAAGTCCGAGGACAGCAAATAAATTGTAAGGTCTTGAGTCTTAATATTCCCTCATCGCCAACTGAGCATCAAACTTCTTCACCATCTCAAGTACTACTGAAACTGCAATCAAGAGAGATGTACCACCAATTGTAAGAGATTGATTTCCGGTAATACCAGAAACAATCACTGGAAGCACTGCTATGACACCTAAGAAGAATGCCCCAACGAGCGTGATTCGAGTCACCACCTTACCTAGATATTGCATAGTCGCTTCACCAGGACGTACACCAGGGATAAAGGCACCATTTTTCTGAAGATTCTCAGAAATAGCATGTGGATCAAAAGTTACCGCTGTATAGAAGAATGTAAAGAGAACAACAAGTACAAAGTATGCACCACCGTAGAACCACTGATTGCTCAATAGGCTATTTATTGTAGTGGCAGCACTTGCAACCCAAGGAAGACTTGTGTAAGAAAGGATATTAACAATCATTTGCGGGAACACAAGGATAGATAGAGCAAAAATGATTGGCATTACCCCAGATTGATTAAGTCTAAGTGGAAGGTATGTAGAAGCACCACCGTACATCTTACCACCTCGTACTTGCTTAGCGTATGTGACAGGGATAGATCTCTCTGCTTCTGTAATCATAATAACTGCATAGATCACGATAAGACCCACGATTGCAAATAGAGCATATGTAGTAGCAAGAGTAGGATCAAAGTTTGCAGAGAGTGCAATAAGTGTTTGTGGAAGTTGAGCCACGATACCAGCAAAGATGATCATTGAGACACCATTTCCAATACCAAACTCAGTCATGATTTCACCAAGCCACATGAGGAGCATAGAACCAGCTACGATAACAGAAACACTAACCAATAGACCAAATGATTCCATCTGTGGCATAACGCCTTGCTTTTGGAGCAATACAATAAAGCTAAAGGCTTGGATAATTGCAAGAGGGATAGTCAACCACCGTGAGTACTGTGCAATCTTCTTTCGGCCATACTCCCCTTCCTCAGTCGCCATAGCTTTAAGCTTTGGTGAAAGGACAGTCATGAGCTGCATGATAATTGATGCCGTAATATATGGACCAACACCAAGCATCACCACAGAAAGCACTGACAATCCACCTCCAGTAAACAAACTAAGAAGTCCTAGGAACTGATTTGAACCAAGGTACTGTGCGAGTGCAGCCTGATCAATACCTGGAACAGGAATAGCAGAAAGAAATCGGAAAATACCGAGTATAACTACTGCCATAATAATTCTATTGACAAGCGATCGATCTCCCACGATTGCCTTGAATTTGGTGATGATTGTCTTCATATGTATATTGTACTACTTTATACTTCCTCCTGCAGCAATAATTTTTGCTTTTGCACTTTCTGACACTTCACAGTCAGATACATTGATTTTCTTTGAAATTTCCCCAGTACCAAGGATCTTAATAGCCTGTACTCGTCCTTTGTATGATGCAAGGATGCCTTTATTCATGATTGTTGAAGGAGTAACCTTCTCACCATCATTGAACACCGCAAGTGCAGTCAAGTTGATTGCAATAGGTTTGATTGCAAATGATTTGAATGAGTTTACACCTCGACCTCGCAATTTTGGAAGTCGCTTGATCATGTCTCGGATCTCAGGTCGGATTTTTCGTCCCGCTCGAGCTTTTTGCCCTTTTGTTCCTCGGCCAGATGTCTTACCACGCTTACCACCACGACCTACTTGTCGAGATTTTGTGCGCTTTGTTTTTGGTTGAATATCGTGAATTTGCATATATGTAAATTTAAATTATGACTGTCGACCACGAGGCTTTTTAACTGATGCCAAAGCTTTTACTGCAGCTTGAGCATTGTTGAGCTTATTTTTTGTTCCAGATCGGAGCTTTGCGATAATATCTTTTACTCCAGCAAGTTCGATAACGTCACGTACTGAGCTACCAGCTGCAATACCTTTTCCTGGAGCTGGCATCATTTCTACTCGTGCACTTGAGTACTTTGCCGCTACTTCATGTGCAATGCTTCCAGATTTTGTAAGGTTGAGCATAATCATGTGCTTCTTTGCACTTCGGAATGCTTTTTCTACTGCAAGAGCTGTATCTCCACCCTTTCCTGTACCTACTCCAATGCGTCCTTTTCGGTCACCTGCAACAAGTGAAACTGCAAAGCTAAATCGTCGTCCTCCTGCAGCTACTCGAGTTACTCGTCGAATATCGATAATCTTCTGATCAAATTCAGGTTTTGTCCGCTGTTCTCTTCGAGGACCACCAGATCGAGGACCACGGCCACGAGGACCACGGTCATTTGGACCGCCACGTCGTCCGCCAAATCGAGGTGCAGGAGCTTGTTCTGTAGAAGCAGCTACCGGCGCAACTACTTGATCTTCAGTAGCTGGTGTAGAAGCAGTCTCAGCTTCAGTATTTGTATTGATTTGTGGGTTTGTTTCTTCAGTCATAAAAATATGTATTAAAATTCTAGTCCTCCTTCTCGTGCTGCATCAGCAAGAGCTCTTACTCGACCTGTGAAAATAAAGCCACCTCGGTCAAATACGACTTTAGTGATTCCTTTTGCCTTAGCAAGTTTTGCCACTTCTGTACCAACAACTCGTGCTGCATCTGTCTTATTTCCTGCTTTTGCTTTCAGTGATGAAGCAGATACAAGTGTTACACCCTTTGAATCATCAATAATTTGTGCATACATAGCCACATTTGACTTGTAGATAGAAAGTCGAGGTCGTGACTCTGTACCCGCTACTTTCGCTCGGATACGATTTTGTCGACGTCTTCGTGGTGTGAGATGAATTGTTCTTGTCATGGCTTTATATTAATTACTAGGCAGCTTTCTTACCTTGCTTTCTTCGGATAACTTCTGTGTCATATCGGAATCCTTTGCCCTTATATGGCTCTGGCTTCTTCAATGCACGTACCTGGGCTGCAAACTGTCCTACAGCCTCTTTGTCTGCACCAGAGACAGTTACAGTACCTTTTTCAGTTACTACTGTTACACCTTCAGGAATAGTTTTTACGACAGGGTGTGAAAATCCAAGTGCCATATTGAGATTTGTGCCTGCAACATCAGCCTTGAATCCGATACCATCTAAAATAAGTTTTTTTGTATACCCCTCGCTTACACCTTTGATCATGTTCTTAACATGAGATGCATATGTCCCCCAAAGTGCACGAGTCGGATTATCATTTTTATTTGGAGTAAGTGTAACTTCACTGCCATTTACATTGATTGTAATAATAGGCTTGAAGTAACGCTTCAATTCTCCTTTTGGACCTTTTACTGTAACAGAACCCTCAGAAACAGTGATCTGAGTATTTGCTGGAACTGTGAGGATTTGTTTGCCGACTCGTGACATAGTAGTTGTATTAAACGTTAATAATTACCAAATTTTAAATAATGCTTCGCCTCCGACATTTTGTTTTCGAGCAGCTGCATCTGTCAAAATTCCATTTGGAGTTGTAAGGATAAGTGCACCGAAACCATTTCGAACAGAGTTAGCTTCAGATGACTTTACATACAATCGTCGAGAGAATTTTGAGATTCGCTTTACACCTTCGATTCGTGGCTGTGTTCCTTCGTAGAGCAATTCTACTTCAATTGACTTAATGACCTTCTTTCCCTTCTTTGAGATTGAACCAACAAATCCTGCTGATTTAAGAGTTTCAAGTACTGCTTCTCTTAGTTTTGAATGAGGAAATGTAACAGAAGACTTCCCGGCCTTATTTCCGTTTTTAAGTTCTGTGATGAGTTGTGAGATTGTGTCTACCATGATGATTTTCGGATACCAGGAATTCTTCCTTCGTTTGCTAATTCTCTAAAACA
>JBJOQZ010000069.1:0-3470 GCA_046049705.1 Candidatus Parcubacteria bacterium
TTTCAGGATCAACCCAAGTAATCTGATCGATATATGGTCGATGAATATCTAGTTCAAGAGTTTCATTGTGTGGTAATGGGCGCCAATCTATCTCATGTATAGAGGCATTTGCATCAGAAATATCACTCCACCCTTCTCGCACAAGATCACGTGCAGTCTTTCCTTGTGAGGCATATTTCATCATACGAAGTGGTAGCCCATGCGTCACAATCAGCACTTCTTCCCCTTCTAACTGCGCATCGATGTCATACAAAAACTCTGTCGCACGTCGTTTTACATCTGAAACACATTCTCCTTGAGCTCCTGTCTCAGCGTCTATGATTGATTCAAACATTTTTTTATATTGTGAATCAAATTTTGCCCAATGATCCATCCAATTTGAACCTTCAGGTGCACCAGGATTACACTCTCTTAATCGTCGATCGAAGATTATCTCGGTCTGATCTATACCCAAAATCTCTGCAGCAATAAGTGCAGTTTCTTTAGTACGTCGAAAATCTGAAGCGTAGATTTTTGTAATTTTCTTTTTTTCCTTCAGTGCGTCTATAGAAGCTCGTACTTCTTGTCGGCCAAGATCTGTGAGGCCATTTATAGTAAGGTCTTTAGAATTCACTGCACCAGTAAGATTGCTCTCAGCTTGACCATGTCGAATAATCGTAAAATTATTTCGTTTTGGGATATATGATTTGAGCTCATCGATAGTTCCGAGCACCGTGAGCTTTCCGGTTTCTGCCCCACGCCAAATTGGAAGTGGCGCACCCCAAAACCGCGCTCGAGATACATTCCAATCACGAAGATTTTCGAGCCATGTACCAAATCGTCCAGATCCAACTGATTCTGGAATCCACTTCACTGTATTATTTTGTTCAATAAACTTCTGTTGTAACTTAGTCACCTCAACAAACCATGCAGATGTCGCGAGGTTGAGGAGAGGTGTATCGCATCGCCAACAGTGAGGATATGAGTGAGTGATTTTTTCTTTTGCAAATAGTTTTCCTGCATGTGCAAGTGTCTTGATTACCTCGACATCGTATAACTGCGTATCACCTTTTGCTTTTACTGCACGTCTTGCGAATGGTTCTCCAAGTACAGTGGCACCAAGACCGTTTAGACCAACATGTAAAATCACTGGTACACCATATGTGCTTCCGAGTTTGTAGTCATCGTCTCCATATCCAGGTGCGATATGTACGATACCAGTACCACTATCTGCAGTTACAAAATCTGCGCTATATACATGCCATGCTTTTGACATACGCTCCGTATCGTCGATAACTGCAATTTCTTTTTGTGTAAATGGCACAGTGAAAATTGGAGTATACGCAAGGCCGACTAAATCTTTACCTGAAATTTTTTCTACAGTCTCCCAGTCTTTCCCTTCTTCACCTTTGAGCACTTCTTTGCGTGCGCTCATCAAGATAATTTTTTTATTTGCATGCTCGCCCTCTTTGATCAAAATCTTTTCATACACCTGCTCAGGATTGACGGCGAGTGCAGCATTGCCATGCAAAGTCCAAGGAGTTGTCGTCCATGCAAGGAAATACGTATTGGGCTCATTTTTCAATTCAAATAAAACATATACCGAAATATCCTGTACATCCTTATACCCTTGCCCTACTTCAAAGTTTGAAAGTGTCGTCTCACAACGTGGGCATACTTGCATAACTCGATGACCTTCATATACCAATCCTTTTTCATGCAATCGTTTAAATGAAGACCAGACAGATTCTGTATAACTTGGATCCATGGTGTGATATGCATTGTCCATATCAACAAATCGGCCCATACGGTGAATGACTTTTTTCCACTCTGCATCGTATCGAAAGACACTGTCTCGTGCAGCTTTATTGAACTTATCGATACCGTATTCGATGATTGCTTTTTTGTCTGGCAATCCAAGTTCTTTTTCAATCAAGTTTTCAATTGGGAGACCATGACAATCCCAACCCCATCGTCGAGGGACATTGTACCCTTGCATTGTCTTAAATCGAGGAATTGCATCTTTGACTGTCGAAGGAAGGAGGTGTCCAAAGTGCGGAAGACCTGTCGCATATGGAGGTCCATCATAAAATACAAAATCTCCCTTTGGCGATTCTTTATTTGCTTCAAGGGTCTTTTCGAAAATACGCTCTTTGTCCCAAAACGCAAGAATTTCCTCTTCGCGAGCAGCTTGAGGTGATAGAAGGTTTGTTTCTTGGTCTTTATTTGGTTGAGTATTGTCTGAGGTCATATTGATGCTTATCATAGACTAAAAAGTCCTCTTAAGCCAGAATCTGATATCTCAATCAAAATCTGATAATACAATAATTTCTAAACCGTATTCTTACTCCAAAGACCTAAAACATGGCCAGCTATGAAGATTAATACCCATACTCTTTAAGCTCCTCGGTCGTCAGTGATTCACATCCAGTTGAAAACGACAACCCTTCTCCAAAGAAACCTTTACTGTCCATGCAAAAAGGTTTGTTTTTTTCAGGTAATATCATCATAAATCTATATCCGTCCCTGTGTGCAACACAAACGTACTTTGAAGACTGAAAATAAAACGTATTCATATTTTTGAATTCAAAAACCCCCTGGCCACAACTTGTGGTACTTCCAAAACTATTATTTGTAGTGTAGTACTGTGGAGCAGTCTGCTTGTGAAATATTGTCATACCACTTATAACTTCTTCGTCTGTATGCGCTCTCTCATAATCATATTTATGCTGTGCAATCTGCTTCTCTATTTGCATTTTCTTGTACGTTTCAAGTGAGGCGATGATAAAAGAAGATGCCAGGCCAATCCCAATCAGAACAACAAAAAACCAGAATATGACACTAAACGCACCTTTAGAATTCATCTTTGCTCGATCAATCTTTAGAATATCATCTGTTGTATATGAATCATCAACAACAAGTGTTTTTGAGAGCATATCATGCCAACCAATTGGAGTTTTTCCTCTTAAAAAAGATAGTTGATCAAGTGGTACATACCTCAAGAGACTTCGTCCTACTACTTGCTTCAAATTTACTTTTGAACCATCGTACCTCACTACTTTCGTGCGAGTAATAGACTTCCCGAATGTTTTTGAGAAAACATACTCGGCGATTATAAAATATAAAACACCGACTACAAGATTATATGAATTGATGAGAGGAACCTTTTCAAATAAATCATATTCTCTATGAAAAATTGAGATCAAGCTGTAACTGATACCAAATATGATGATTCCATCAAGAAACATGTGAATAAACCGTTTACCTTGATGTGCAACTTTAAAGTCAATCGTAGCTCCATCTCTGGATTCACTGTTGTTATTTTCTATCTCTTTTGTCATGTTGAAATATAAATTATAATTTTGGGCCAATGCCAGGCGCAGCACTATATGGCAAACCATCTGTAATCACCGCACCTACACCTACTTGCTTCATAGCTTCTGGACCAGTTTTGAGACTTACTTCTCTACACTCCGGTGTACACCATACAT
>JBJOQZ010000070.1:0-10216 GCA_046049705.1 Candidatus Parcubacteria bacterium
GCTTCTTTCACTTCGAAAAATCACTGCCAAAGATGATGCCGGTCTCTTTAAAATCTATACCTATTTTCCATATATCAATACCATCATTGGTGGTATCTTGTTTTGGATCATCTTAATTCCATAAAGAAAAAGGTTTTGTAAGTGCATTTACATCACTCGTAGGTCCATACAATACTATCCCAAGATATTCAAAATCTTGCTCTTTCTTATTTAATACCCAAGCAGAGAGCTCGTCATCATGTGAAGTATCTAACATTTCTCTAGGAAAATCTAAGAAGGTTATGTTTTTATTTTCTCTAGCTGCAACCAAAACATCTCTAATATTTGATGGATTTCCTTTTTTAATTATAAATCCATACCGAGCAATTCCTCTATGGTGCACACCAGAACCATCAATAAGATAATCACGGCCCATGAGATCCCCATCTTTACTTGCACCTAGACCTATTGCTAGATGTCCAACAATATTCATTGTCTGCCACATTTCTAAATTATCACTTACAATACATACTATTTTTTTATCTTTGTATTCATAAGACATTTTTGTGAAATAAGAATTATTTTTACCCACTATTCAAGTGTCTTAAGTGGCGCAGGATCACTGATATTGTGAATTCGCTTATATGCCAATTCTGCAGATATCAAACAAATCGGCATACCGATACCTGGATTTGTTCCAGCTCCCACATAGAGCAATTTATCTACCTTTGGATGAATATTGTTTGGTCTAAAAATTGCAGTTTGTTTCAATGAATGAGCAAGTCCTAGTGCCGTACCCTTAAAAGCATTGTAGTCTTTGATAAAGTCTTGGACTGCATATGATTTTGAATAGATGATACGCTCCGCTAAATCTGGTATATCCATCTGTGTTGAGATTTCTTCGATAATCTTTTTTGTATATGTTTCGATCAATGCATCATCATGTGTTAATCCAGCTGCAATTGGCACAAGGACAAAGAGATTTTCGGTATCAGCTGGAGCGACTGTCGGATCAGTCTTCGATGGCACACAGATATAGAGCGAAGGATCAGTTGGCCATTCTGGAGTTTTAAAAATTTGTTTGAAATTTTCTTCCCAATGTTCTGAGAACAAAAGATTATGATGTTCAAGCGATGGAATTCGTCCTTTGACTCCGAGGTATAAGATAAATGCCGATGGCGCCATAAGTCGACTGTCCCAATACGCTGGACTCTTTTGTCGATAAGGTGCTTCGAGAAGTACTTGATCTGTATGCGCAATATCAGCATTTGAAATAACCATATCTGCTTGGAGCACCGTGCCATCTCCGAGCTCTACGCCATATGCCTCGTGCTTAGCCTTTGGTGCATATGGTGATTTATTTGGTGCAGATATATCTTCAAGGGCCCCGCCGTCTGCTTGTGCAGACATGTCCCCAGCAGCCCGGCGACTCACTTCACCACCATCTGCTTTCGCACGCACGCAAATCTTACTCACGGGCGCATTCAACATAAATTCAACTCCATGTTTTCGGGCAATCTTTTCAAGAGCTACAATCAATTCATAAATACCCCCTTCTGGATACCAAACCCCTTGCACGAAATCAACATAATTCATCATGCTATAAATTCCCGGAGCATCTCCAGGTGAAGTACCAAGGAGTACCGTCTGATATTGCATCACTTTACGCAAGATTTCGCTCTTAAATTTTTTCTCAATAATCTGTTGCACTTTTTGGAACAATGGCAATTTTCGTCCTTCTTGCATAACCCGCTTATTGAAGAAATCAAAAATCGAATCATAATTTTTGAACATGAATTCATCTCGCGCAATCTGATATTGATATTCAGTCGTCTGCATATATTCTCGCAATACCACTCCAGATCCAGGCTCTATAGATTCAAACGTCTCAATTGTCTTTTCAAGATCAGAATAAAAATCATAATGTTTTTTTTCACTTTTTAAAAAGACACGGTATGAGGGAGAGAGTTTTTTCAGTTTCAAATAATCTTCGATACGCTCACCTATCAATCCAAAGAAATGTTCAAAAATATCCGGCATCATATACCACGATGGACCCATATCAAAAACAAAACCATCTGCTTTCAACAGTCTGGCGCGTCCGCCAAGTTGCTCGTTTTTTTCGATTACTTTGACTGCATATCCTTTTTTGGCAAGGAGACAAGCAGTGGCCAGACCCCCAATTCCAGCCCCTACTATGATAACTGTTTGTTTTTTATTCATGGAAAATATGATGTCGTTTTGTGGCATACCACCTCTGTATGCGATATGTAAATAATGTGCGCACGATGAGCCAGGTCTTATATAGAGTAGACAATCGCACTCGCCCATTTAGTGTATCATATCCCTGCTTCATAATTTTGCGGTGCAAAGCACTGTACAAAACACGTGCCACATATATACCCTTTCCTGCAAAGGCCGGTAACATGAAGATTCCTTTATCAGCTCTTTTGTATAATGCATCCGTTCTTTCCAGTTCAAACTTGATAAGCATCTTGATTTCACTAGTCACCGTTTTTTCAGCCAACATCTGTTCTGTTACTTTATACATCTCCACATCCTCTTGTGGAAGATATATGCGCCCGCGATCCTGATAATCCTCGCCTATATCCCGAATAAAATTGGTCATCTGAAATGCATCACCGAGTGTCTTGGCATACCCCAATATCTCCATGCGATACCTTTCATCGGTATTGAAACGAGAGTCATGTGTACACAATATATATGTCATCATGATTCCAACCACCGATGCTGAGCCGTACATATATGCTTCTAAATCAGTATAGGTTTTATATCTATGTGTAGTAATATCGGCACGCATCACATCCAAAAATTCCTGACTATGTTGTACTGGTATTTTGTATGTATTAAATACATATCGCGCAGCTCTCAAAACTGCAATTTCAGTTTCATCCAGACCTTGTTCATATGACTTATCTTCAAGACAAGCATGCCAAGCATCTTGCCACCGATCTAAGTGTATCCGTGCTTCTTGTGGGTCATGTGCATATGTTGTATCTACGTATTCATCTGGAATACGCACAAAAGCATATAACATATGTGTTGCTTCTCGAAGATCTTGTGGAAACAGTGCGGTGCCAGCAAAAAAACTTTTACCGTATTTTTGGTGAATATCGGCACAAATACGCAAATCTGACAGGTACTCTTGATACGGCATACAAATAATTATGAAACTCGTTTTTGAATAATATCAAGCAAAGTAGCAAACTGTGTCCGAGACTGCATATCGAATCCGGTACGATCAAGTACTTCATGTGCCTCTGTGATGTATGTTTGAATTGCTTTTTGAGCAAATGGTACAGCCTGCTTATCCAATACAGCCCGTAACTTATTTCGCTTATCTTCATCGAGTGAGACACCAAAAGAATCTTTGAGGGTGGCGATATCCTCTTCCGACCCATGATCAAACACATATTGGGTAATCATAGTATGTTGTCCATCTTCAATATCTAAAAAGTTCTGCTTTCCTGTTTTGGCAGGATTGCCGACGATATCCAACATATCGTCTTGAATCTGAAATGCCTGCCCTATGGCAATTCCCAATTCTTTCAATACCTCAGTAGTCGAATGTTGTTGCGGGCACCTTTGACCCTGCTGTTCGGCTTCCGCAAATGCATGGCCAATGAGCATAGGGTTTACAAATGAATACAATGCGGTCTTTAATTCATTTTTTTTAGCTAATACTTCTGGTGGGACATGAACTTGTGTCATGAGAGAAACATCAAGCATCTGCCCCACTAGGACTTCATCTATCATCTGTGCAAAAATCTGCTGTACTTCAGATATATCACTTTTCATCACCAGTTCATATGACCATGAAAAAATAATATCTCCGGCCAGTACACCGAAACTATTACCAAGATGTTGACTATCTCCACGTGGATATGAGGAAATTACTTCGCGTACAAATTCATGTGTAGTTGGAATACCATGTCGCTCCTTCCCTTTATCTATCATGTCATCATGTATAAGAGCAAATACATGGAAGAGTTCGAGTGCTACTGAAAATTTCAATACTTTATCTATATTCGCCCCTCCACATGCTTGATATGCAAGCATACACATATATGGCCTGAGACGCTTTCCACCATGAAGTGCAATATGGATAGTGTGATCCACCACTTGCTGAACAAGAGGTGCCACCGTGGTATATCGAGACAATGTATTTCGCTCGGTGATGTATGATTGCAAGACCGTATTGAATTCAGTCTGAAATTCTTCAAGGGAGGCGAAGGGTGCGCGGGACATGAATATGGGATGGGGTTAAATTGTATATAGTATAGCACTATTTGTACTGGCGTACATTGTACTGATACACCCAGGTTGTCGTGGCTATATTTATAAGACATACATACTACCCGCCCGCCTTCTGACTACTGATAATTGATAAGGGCTTAAAACAAAGGCCTAGAACAAGGGTTTGAAACAGTGGGTTAAAACGATGATTTTACGTTTAAGTCCTAGACCGCAAAATCTTTTCCATCACTCGTCCTTTTGCTAATTCATCGATCAACTTATCGAGATATCTGATTTCTCGCATGGTCTTTTCTTCTATCTCTTCGATACGCACTCCGCAGATAGTACCTGTAATCTTTTTTCGGAATGGATTTAGTTTTGGAGCAGATTTGAAAAATGTCTGCATATCGACTTCTTTTTTAAGCACAGTTTTGAGTGATGTCGGCGTATATCCAGTAAGCCAATAGATAATCTGGTCCACTTCAGATTTTGTGCGATTTTTTCTTTCTGCTTTTGTGATATACAGAGGATATATCTGGGCAAATGGAATGGTGTAGATGCGGTGGGTGATCATATAATAACAGTATCACAAGGATATCTTTGGGCAAAGCTACACCTCCGTATTCATCTCCACCATCCTCTGCCACAATCCCCTTTTCTCTTCTAGATTCAAAGCCAGAAACCATTTCCATGCACCTTCATAATCATAGAAACCTTTTCGCTTGCTTTCGACTGCAATCATATTGCGTGCAAACTCTGGATCATACAAAGTCACCCAAACATCGTAGAGAAAAAGATTTAATGTTTGATGTTCATCAAGCTCCGGAATTCTATTGTGTAATGGTGCGATGAGTCTATGTCCAAGCTCATGGATCAATGTCCCCTGCTTCACTTCATATGAATAACTTGCCCGAAGCTTCATTGGGGTATTGAGACTTCCTGAAAAACTCATGCCTTCATAGACGATGACTTCTATCGCCCTCTGTTTAAACTCCAGACCAGTTACTGTTTTGAAGGCTTGGATAATCGCTTCGCCTTCAGTATCCCAAATTTGCTGATACTCGCTGGTGGCGATATCGAATTCTAGTGATTGGGCGGTGAAGGTGAGGTGTATCATAGGTGTCTCCTATTTTGAATAGAGATCTTTTTGAAAATTGAAGAAAGTAGCTCTTATAAACTCAATACTTCCCAATGCTCTTTCTGCATCTGAAATAGCCCTATACTTCAAATTCAATAGGTCAGGTAACTTTTCCTCATCAAGCTCTTCAACACCCCTCTCTTGATATTTCGCAAGTACAAATTCAACGAATTCTCTTTGCTTTTCATGCAAACCATCAAGAATATCGTATTTATTATTCTGAATTCTTTCAATTCGAGTGATTGGCTGTAAGGCAAAAGCAATGTAGCCCAAGACATCGAACAAATCGCTATTCTCAGCGTTTATTATTTTTTGGATTGACTCAAGCTGTTCTTTGCCATAACCCATTTCACCAAGTTTTTCGAGTAATGTTTTTCTAGTTTGTGGATTTGACCAAATTTCTCGAAGTTGCTTTTCATCCTTAAACAAATCAGGTATAGATCCATAGAGATTATTCAAAAACTCTTCAGTTGAGATCGGTTTACCGTCAGCGCTCCAGAAAGATGTTTGTACCATGTGCTGTATCTCTCTTTCCTTTCCATCTCGAAGTTTGATTTTGAGTTTACGAGGCTTCTCCTCTTGCACCGATTCAGTTGGAGATAAAAAATCAGCTACTTTATCTTTCAATTTTTGAAGTAAAGTTTTTTCATCTCGTATATCTTCAGTAGTTTGATCAATCGGTTCACCGTCCCATTCTGGATCAAGGAAATGGTGATATGCATCTACAAAGTCAATAATTGTGAAATATTCTTTACCATCGAAGAGTCGTGTTCCTCGTCCAACAATCTGTTTGAATTCAATCATTGAGTTTACTGGTCTCATCAAGACAATATTTCTTACATTACGTGCATCCACACCTGTAGAAAGCTTTTGTGAGGTAGTAAGAATAGTTGGTATGGTCTTTTCATTATCCTGGAATTGACGGAGATATTCTTCACCTAAAAATCCATCATTTGCGGTAACTCGTACGCAATAATTTGGATCAGTGCTTTTCTTATGTTTGTTTATCAAATCACGAACAAGAAGTGCATGACCTTGTGTAGCACAAAACACAATCGTCTTTTCATCTTGATTTATTTCATTCAAAAATACTTTTACTCTGTTTTCTTCTCGTTCACGAATATGAATATTTCCTCGAGCAAAATCATCCTCTTTATATACTTTTCCTTCCTCAACCTCTCCCTCAATGACCGTATCGTCAGAGGTATAAATATACTCATCAAGAGTAGTCTTAATGCGTTTTACTTTGAACGGTGTGAGGAATCCATCATTGATTCCTTCCTTGAGTGAATAGATGTATACCGGTTCACCAAAATATTTATAGGTATCTACGTTATCTTTTCTTTTTGGTGTTGCGGTAAGACCGAGCTGGACAGCACCCGAAAAATACTCAAGAATACTTCTCCAGTTTGATTCATCGTTTGCTCCCCCTCTATGACACTCATCGATGATAATAAAATCGAAGTAATCTTTTGGATACTCACCAAAGTAAGGGGTCTCATTTGGACCACTCATAAATGTCTGAAAGATCGCAAAGAATATACTTCCATTCATCGGCACTCCGCCCCTGTGGCGGATATCATTTGGAGTAATACGTACTAGTGCATCTTCAGGAAAAGCACTGAAAGCATTAAAAGCCTGATCTGCAAGAATATTTCTGTCTGCTAAAAACAAAATTCTAGGACGACGTTGACCTAAAAAAGTTTTATCCCATCGAGCTTGAAATAATTTCCAAGCAATTTGGAAAGCAATAAAAGTCTTACCGGTACCAGTGGCTAAAGTGAGCAATATCCGATCTTTTTCTTCAGATACCGCATCCATCACGCGGTTAACCGCAATTTCCTGATAATAACGAGCAGATCTACTTCCATTTACATCTTCAAAAGGGATAGCAGAGAAATTCTCTTTCCAAATATTCTGCTTTTCAAATACCCTGTCCCATAACTCATCAGGAGTAGGAAAATTGAAGACAGGCTTTTCTAGACCATTCCTCATATTGACTTCATGGATTTCATGTCCATTTGTTGCATACGAAAAATCAACTTTTAATTTTGTTGAATAAGCCTTTGCTTGCTGTAACCCCTCTGTCGCAGCCAATGATTCTTTTTTTGCCTCAATTACAGCAAGTTTCCTATTTTTGTAGACTAAAACATAATCAGCGATCTCCGGCTTTTGTGGGACCCCACCCATCTCTATCTTTCCTGGAGATATGCGAAATTCCCGAAGGATTTTTGATTCTTCTATCACACCCCAACCTGACTGAGAGAGCTTCGGGTCTATTAATTCAGCTCGGGTTTCTGATTCGTTCATATATCAATATTGTACAATGTTTTTTGCTTTTGAAAAGACATGAAATGAAATTCAAAATATATCCTTAAATTCTGAATAGTTATCTTTTATCATTCGCTGCCATTCCGCAGTTTCATTATGACCACTTAAATCTGTTTTTCCGTATACCATAAGCACCCTCACCTCTCTTTTTTCATAATCTACAACAACAATACATCTATTACCTGAGGTTTTTGCTGATTCATTTGTACCAAAAACTCTAAATTCAGTCTTAATAAATTTTGAATTTCCGAGGTCACAAATAGTCTCAGCCTTGCTTGTATTCATCAATGCATCAATACGACCCAACATCTCAATAATTGCTGTTAGGGTGAGATCCCAATTATTCTTATGCTTCTTTTTAAAAGATTTAATGAAGTGACTCTCAGCAAATGCTTCAATCTGGACAGAAAAATTGGGCTCCATATTGTACTAGAAAACCATTTCAGGATCTTCTTGGGTTATCAGCTCGTAAGGGATAATTTCGTTTGGTTTACATAGTGCATAAGGCAATTGATTATGTGTGAAGTTTACAATCTCCTTAGTCTTTTTGTCTCTCCATTTTTTGCCAATTTGATCCATCAAATCGGATTCTTCTTTTGTCAGTGAAGAAATTCTTTCATTGACATTACTTTCTGATTCACTGATCAAAAACATCTCTTTCCCATTTTCTTCTTTTCTAGAAATTACAATCTTTCCATTTTCCTCAAGTTCGTCTATGGCACGAAAGAAAGCATCTGGCACAGGACCATACTCAATCTTTCTATATGACATACCACTCATGCTTTCACCATGATTATAAAACCATGCAAAGTCAGCAAGATATAAAAGTTTGGCAAGTTTAGTCTTAGGAATCATCCCATCGCTCTTATGAGTTAAGCCCATACGCAAATACTTCAAAATCATTTGCTTATATTTAGCAATATTTGAAACATTTCCCGTTAGTAACTCATCTATAGTAATACCCATAAAAGAAGCAAGCTTCTGAGCTTCTGCTGCGCTTAGCTCTTGTTTGCCTGATTCTATCGCGGTATAGGTAGGCCTTGATACTCCTATAGCCTTAGCAATTTGCTCTTGAGATAGATTATTCTTAGTACGAAAATCTTTAACTTTTTGCATATAATTTGTGCTCATGCACTAATTATATGCAAACGTTGTAAAAAGTCAATACAGTTTTGGTCAGATATTTGACATAGTAAATATAAGATATAATCGTGAAATTAGTCGTGTTCACACAAATTATTAAAGAGAAATAAGATAATGCGCAGATATACAGAACGAGAAAAAATACTGGTCTGGAATATGGCTACAATTGTTCCTGAATATAATCAGAATGAATATAGAAAGGATCGATGTGGTGCCTGGATAGCGTGGACAAGTTTTGGAGATCGAGACTCTGCCTATGGCTGGGAAATTGACCATATTATCCCAGTCTCCAGAGGAGGAGCACATCATATAAATAATGTTCAGCCTCTACACTGGAGAAACAATGCAGCCAAAGCTGACGGACCGCTAGTGTGTGTGGTTGGATAGAGGTTCTTGAGCAAACGTAATAGTTTATGTAGAGCCAAATAGAAAGAGAGTCTCAGAACACAAGACAATTTTGCGCAGCTATTCCATGACGGCGACAGAAAATTACACCTCGCTCACAAAAAACCGCTTTTGGCGGTTTTTGTTTTCTATAATTCCCCACTAAAGCCCTTTTGGAGTATAGATTTCTTTAATTCTTCAATGTTCGCAAGTTTTTGTTTGTAGAGAGATTCTAGTTTTTTTGTTTTTTCAGAAAGTTCCTCTAGTTTTTTGGCAATTTGTTTTTGTTCATTTAATGATTTTGGAAAATATATTACCTGCCTTTTAACATCTGTTTCAGTGACAGCAGGATAACTAGCACCTTTTTGCAATCTTTCCATACTTTGATTAAAAGACCTAGTCAATAAGCAATAAAACAAGAGTTTATTGTTTAAGATATTCTTTGTTCGTAAAACCATGTAACCAGTACTACAAATTTGATTATTTAAATTTTCTGGAATAATTGCCACTCTCTGATGAGTCGGCCGAACTGTAGCAAATACCACATCCCCTGTTTGAATTTGCTTTCTTGCTCGACTTGGAGCATTGTCGCCAATAATCCTAGCGATATTAATAATTTCCTTGGTATCTTTGTCTACACCAGAAACATCTAAATACATAAATTCCTTCTTTGGATTTTTAGTTGGGTCAATATTATTAGTATCTTCCAAGACTTGGTTTAACCCCTTCTCTTCCCAATCTTTTCCTGGGTTAGAAAAAACATCATTTAAATACGATTCAAAAAGTTCTTTTGAATTTTGTAGATTTTTTTCTGTATTCTTTTTTGCTTTTTCTAATTTTTCAAAAGTCTCGTCAAGAATTTTTATAATTCGCTTTTGTTCCGAAAGAGGAGGAAGTGAAATTTCGATATTTTCAATATCAGTAAATTTTAAATTATTTATATTGGTTCCACCGGTCAATTTTAGAATGAAATCCTTAAAAAAG
>JBJOQZ010000071.1:0-10307 GCA_046049705.1 Candidatus Parcubacteria bacterium
AAAACAAGTGACATATAGTCGTTTTGGATCAAGAGCAAAACCATGTTCGGTATTTGTAAGAAGCTCATAACTCCATTCGATTGCCTCTTTTTTAAAATAATCCCCAAGCGACCAGTTCCCCATCATTTCGAAAAATGTGGCATGAGTATTGTCGCCGATTTCATCGATATCTCCTGTTCGTACGCATTTTTGAAAGTTTGCAAGACGTGTACCAAGTGGATGCTTTGACCCGAGGAGATACGGCACAAGTGGTTGCATACCTGCAGTATTAAAAAGTACTGATGGATCATTTTCAGGGACAAGAGGTGCACTTGGAATAATGGCGTGATTTCTTGGGCTAGACTCAAAAAAGCCAAGGAATCGACGACGGATTTCACTAGATTTCATAGGATTCTGATTGTAGCATGATTTTTAAGGGTTTTGAAGACAGTAACTTTGTAGATAAAAAGAAAAGCCCCACGAGATGTGAAGTCTGTGATGACTTTTCTCGTCGGGCACACTTGACCAAACTCTCACTCAGGGGTAAGTGGCACTGTCCGGTGCTCAGTAGGATTTTTTCCTTCTGTTAACCAGCCTGCGCCACCAATAGTTCGTACATTCCGCACATGGATCTCGGCTGTGACATCGACACCTTTTCCACGAAGTAGCAGGTATTCCTCGGCGTCACTTGGTACATCGGCATACAATCTTACTGTTGGTGTCTCGACGTCACCAGAACCCATTGTAAAACCTTGCTGCTTTGCCCACCATTTCGCGTAGCTAGTAACATCATGGTTGGTCACTTCACCACCATTTCCACTCATCATTATAGAGTATTGATCTGCGCGATGTAGGAACACCGCCCTGATGAGAAGGTGTTCTTCTTTAGATAGATAAGGATTCTCCGGACGATTCAAGTACCATAGCCCCCCCAATGACTAATCCCGATAAGGTGATTATGATACAGATGACTTTTAGAATAGGTACAAATGAACTTCCTTTTGGAAATTTTGACATATCGATTCCGCCTTACGCCGCCTTTCAACGACAGTTACCTGGTCCCTCAGCGGAAGGGCAGGTGTTGGTTTAAATTGTTCAAAGAACAAGTATTTTATATCATGAATACTGTGAATTGTAAACAATCGGTAGTGACCAAATATTATTTTTAGTATCGCCACCAGTACACATATATCCCAGCCAACTCCCTCGGTATCTTAAAGACATCTTGCCATGCAATATACCTACTTCCTTGTCCTGCTACATGCTTGTCAGTAAAACCTGCAAGTTTAAATGCTTGTACTGATCTAAGTACATGGTAGTAGGATGTGACAACCAAAATTCGACTAAAACCATACCTATCTGCAATCTCTTTGGTATTGTATGCAGTTGCAAATGTATTCACTCCTTCATCATCTATAATCACCTTTTCAGGCGAATAACCCTTTAAAGTGAGGTATTCTGCCATAGCTGTACCCTCATATTTGCCATCTGCTCCAAGCCCGCCACTCACAATGATGTACCCTGTTGTATTGCAATACATGTCTTGTGACACCTTGTACGCCTCATCGAGGCGTGACTTGAGTACAGGAGATGGTGTACCGTCTGCATATACACGATTACCAAGGACTACAACCACATCATGACTATCATGTAGATTCGGACACTTGTTTATGAATCCGTATCCAACAATATAGAGCATCTGCATCAGCGGATACATGACTAATAACAAAATAGCATACTGAGTTTGCTTTCGCATATTTCTAAAAACATGCCAATATGTTAAACATTTTTGTTTGCAGCCATGCATTTTATTTTAATATCTCTACTTAGCACTTTTCTTATACAATACCTCCACTTCCTTTATTCTTTGTGCAATTTGCTCAAGTCCCTTTTCGAAGAATTCAGGCTTTGTAACATCTATTCCGATAGATTTGAAGATATCATCTGGTCGCATAGATGAACCTGCACTCAAAAATTGTTCAACTTTTTCAATAAATTGAGGATTCTTTTTATATTCTGCATAGAGAGCATTTGCAATCAGTTGACCATAAGCATATGCATAGACATAGAAGAAATATCTGAAGTGCGGCACAGACACAAAAGCATACCCATCATGCGGGTGGTATTCAAAGGCGTTACCAAGAAAAGCTTTACGGTGTTTGACCAGCATTTGGGCCATCTCTTCCGCAGACAATTGTCCTTTTTCTCGAATCTGAGTATGGAGTTCGACTTCGAAATTAAAAAAAGCGATTTGAGAATGGGTAGTAAATATATCGTCCTGCACTTTTTCCAGAAGCATGTACATCTTTTCTTTTTCTGTAGCAGATTCAAAAAGATAATCAAACAAAATATTTTCAAAGAAGGTGCTAGCTACTTCTGCAATTGAAATCGTATAATCTTGATAGATAGGTTTTTGAGATTTTGATAATTCACTGTGAATCGCATGCCCCATTTCATGTGCCATAGTGAAAATACTATTCATATCAGAGACATGATTGAGAAGGATATACGTTGGTACACCTATTCCACTCGAACAATAGGCACCATTTTTCTTCCCTTTTTTTGGGAGAAAATCGAAGCGTCCTTCTTCGATAAATGTTTTAAATAATTTTCCGAGATATGGGCGGACTGTATGGAGCGCATCATATACCATGTCCACCCCCTCTTCGATAGAATATTTTTTCTTTGACACTGACATTTTTGTGCCAATTTCAGCGAGTGTAAGCTTTGGTAAACCGAGCACTTTTGCTTTGAGCTTGAAAAAACGAGCTGAATCTGCAAATCTACCCGATACGGCTTTGACAAGTGCCTCAACACTTTCAATTGAATTCTGATATCCTACCACCGTCGCCTCATACGGCGTCTTCATACTGCGCAAATCATCACCTATACGCTTATTTGTTACTACAGCATTGATCTCTGCTTCTGCAAAAAAACTAATTTCTTTATATTTATTTATAATTCCTATATGCAGTGCACGTCGTTCTTTCAGTGGTAAATCAGCCTTGATTGCTTGTGCTTCAGTGATTGGGATTTGCTTACCTTTATGAAGCACGGTCTGAGATGTCAATAATTTTTTCTGAGCAGTAACCCACATTTCATATGAAGGACCGTTTTTGAGATTTACTATCTTTTCTTCAGCTTCAGAAAGATTATATTTCGCCACATCGAAAATTGACTTAAGAAATGTATGATACTCAGCTAAATTTTTGTCTGCCAAAAAGTGCTTTTGATTTTCCTTTGAGATTTTCGCAAGTGCAAGATTGAAGAATAATATTTTATTCGCTGCCTCTGTAAGCTTGGTATCGAGCTTTGTGTACAATGCTTTTATTTTACTATTTTGACTATCGATATCTGCAATAAGATGCAAATACCATACAGGTTTCCATAGGCCTGCTTTTTCAGTAAGTAATTGCCAATCATCGAGTGCTTTTTTAAGGGTTCCTGCATCTGTAGTAAACTGTACGATTTTCTTAGAGTCAGAATATTTTTGTGCAAATGATTCATATACCGCAACAAGCACCTCGGCATCTTTTCCAAGTTGTGGATCTGCGATGCTTTTATATAAAGATTTAAAATCCCAATCTTTTTTAATCTTGATCTTAGGAATTGTTGATGTTTTTTTCATATAGATTTTATTTAATATTCTGATTATTTATTTTCATTTTTCTTAATATGCGCTTCGTATGCTTTCCTTGACTCTAGTCTATATTCACAATACTCACAAGTTGGAGATTTCTTAGGAATCTCATTGCTATCAAGGCATTTCTTTGCCTTTTTCAAGACATCTTCAATCCAATCACTTTTTCCAGTATACGGAATGATTTTGACATCAAATTCAAGTTTTCCATCAAATGCTACGCGATCTTTCTTCCCATTTACATATACAAAATAGCCTGTATCACTAACATTGAAATTATTATTACGAAGAAGCCATTGATAGACTTCCATTTGTCTTCGATATTGATTATGCCACTTGGTATCTTCAAGCTCTATCTCACCCTCTTTACTTGTAGCCTTATAATCTACAACAGCCAAATTACCATCAGACATTTGCCAGATATCGTCGACAGCGCCAAAGACGATAAAATTTGTTTCAGGATGAAGATATTGCACTCCTATAAAATTTTCACGCCAGACGTCAATCTGTTCATGGCTAAATGGTACAGCATCTACACCATATGATTTCATAAGTGGATGTGTAGTAGCGGCAATTCTATGTGTATCAAATTCTTTCTTAAGTAAATGATCTACAGCGATATTGAGTGTAAATGGGGCACCTTGTGGTCGAGCAATACCAAGTCTTCTATCGAGATAAAAGCAAAGTGGGCATTCGAGAAACATGTCTATTTTCGATCGACTCAATTTAAACGGCTCCGAGTCTTTTGTTCCAATATTTTTCTCACCATAAATCCCCCATGTTTTAACTATATTTGATTTATTTCCAGAATTCCAACCTCCACTCCAGCTACTCCCTTTTGAACTTGATCCCGACTTTTTTGTATATGCCATATTGAGTCTAATTATGCATGAAAACTAGCTAAGGACAAAATCCTTACATAACCACCCGGTCTCTCTGCCTTTTCCGCAGGTATCAACCCATCGGAATAGTTTTCATGATCTCATCTACCTCGTCGAGCAACCCTTCTATCCTCTTCTCAGAAAAACCCATCTCGCGCAAAACAGGTCGCTTTGTATAGAGACTTCGGGCAAGAACGATATCTTTATCCATAAGTACTCGCTTTTCACCATCTGAAAGCGAAGTCAAACATGTAATTGGGTGTAATTGCGTATCTTCGATTAAGTCCTGTAGATTTCCTTTGTTTGGATAGTCCCAGCTAAGCATTTTGAGACCCTTACAATTTCCATAGATGATAGCAGTATCAGTAAATCGAGTATTTGTAATAAGCCAACCTTCAGTCAATTTCCTCTCAATACCACCATAGTTAAATGTAGTGCCGGCAAGATCATCGAAGCGGGCCCTGACATAGAGTGAGACTTTTGTATCAGTTTTTGAAGCTGCATCAGAATGATACTTTACTTCCGCCATAATCAACTTTTCTTTATTCCATGCCACTACATCTACTTCATGCGGCACACATCCACCAAGTACAATTTGACCGGTGATTGCTTGAAATCCCCATTTTGCCTTAAATACTTCAGCGACATATGCTTCAAATGGAAATCCTGTCGGTCCAAACTGGAGCATAGAGCGACGCAATGAATACCGAGCTGCAACTACACGTGATGAGCGTTTTAGGATTGTATATGCCTCATGATAAATATCAGCTGCAGTAAACAAAAACTCTTCATGTACATGCCTTTTTGGGTCTGTAATATGTCCATCTATGTGGCCTGCCACATGTTCGGCTTTATATTCATGCGCACGCGCCTTTGCATCTGACATTTTTTGGCGCATCTGCGCAATCACATCACGGACAATTTTATCTGCCTGATGAGGTTCAGCTCCAGATTTTATCAGTGATTCATATAATTTTTTTTGATCGAAGGCTTCTTTGCTCCCGTCTTCTTTTCGAACAAAGAGTGGTGCATGGTGTACTTGTGCTTGATGTGCTTTTGTTTCAGTGGACATTATCACATGATTATACCACCACCGATACATAATTCGCCATCATAAAGTACACAGGATTGACCACTCGCTACACCTTGTTGAGCTTTTTTAAATTGCACTTTCAATAATAATGCACCTGCATGTAATTCTTCATCAACATAAGGCTCAACTTGGACATCTTGCAGTTCTTGGCGATGTCGTATTCGAGCTTTCAATTTTGTTTTTGTTTGAATATGTGTATATAAAAGTACATCTGAAAGATGTATTTCGGTGGCCGATTGAACTGCAAGTAAATCTTTTTGCAACCCAACTACAAGTTCATTGTGTATCAAATCTTTTTTGATAATGAAATGCGGTTCCATATCGGGAGTATTGGTGTACAAAGTAAAGCCATGCCTTTCTCCAATGGTATAAAGTACTGCGCCATCATGTACCCCTACTTCAGCACCTTTTATATCACGTACTATACCCTGCCTCGTCTCAATTTCTTTTCCAAGAAACTCTTTCATGTCTAATTTGCCAATAAAACATACACCCTGACTATCTTTTTTATCAAATACAGGTAATTTAATTTCTGATGCAATTTGTCGTACCTCTTGCTTTGTGAGTGCACCAATCGGAAAGATTGTACGAAACACTTTTTCTTGACCCATGGCCCACAAGAAATATGTCTGATCTTTTATTTCATCTTTGGCTTTTGCAAGTACGGTATGTGTTTCTTGTTTACGAGAGACTTGTACAGTCTTACTTTTTGCATAATGACCTGTGGCCACAAAGTCGGCACCTTCACCTATTGCCGCATCATAAAATGCGCCAAATTTAACATACTTATTGCACATCACATCTGGGTTTGGTGTTCTTCCTGCCGCATATTCTCGAATCATATAATCGGCAACATGTTTTTTATATTCTTCCTCAAGGTATATGGTACGAAATGGTATACCAAGCTGTGCGGCGACTCGCATAGCATCTCGGCGATCATCTTTCCAGGTACATACCATACCTTTTGGTTGCCAAGTCTTAATGAATACGCCAACTACATGAAATCCTGCTTCCTTGAGAATATATGCAGAGACAGATGAATCCACTCCACCTGACATACCCACACAAACCACTGGTTTTTGCCCGAGTTTCTTGGCATCCTCAAGAACTGTAAAAATATGTTCTGGAAATGCAGATATGGCTCTTTCTAGTAATTTTTTAAGTTCTGACATAAAGTGTGTAATTGCCGCACCTTTACATATATCTATAGGAGATACAGATCAGGGATTGGCGAAATCATCAGTCTATCGTAAGTATTTTTCTTTCAAACGCAAGTGCTCTTTATATGTCTCGCTAAAATGCGTATTTCCTTCTTTATCAGATAAGAAGAAAACATAAGGGTTTGCTTTTGGATTGAGTGCAGCTTGAATCGATACCAGACCTGGGTTTGAGATAGGGGTTGGAGGCAAACCCTTGAAAACATATGAATTGTATGGATTCTCTTTATCTTTAAGTTCTGCAAGTGTCAGTGTGTCTGATCCTTTGCCAGTCACATATGTCAAAGTACTGTCCGCCTGTAGTGGCATACCATTTTTTATCCGGCGCCAAAAGAGGTCGGCTACCAACGCCTTATCTTCAGCTGTACGCACTTCTTTTTCGACAATCGAAGCCATGATTAAAATTTCATCAAATGTATACCCAGAAATTATTTCACTATTAGTCGTCGAAGCTTGACCTTGATTTGATTCAAACTGATTTTTAAGTTTCGCTATCCGACGATTAAAATTCTGATCAAGTGCTTTTTCAATTTCAGCTGCGGTCACATATGGATAAAAGAAATATGTATCAGGAAACAATTTCCCTTCCTTACCTTCAACTTCGTTCATGAAATCTTCAGGTGTAATATGTGGAAATTTCACCTGTATTGCTTTTGCCATCGCATAAGAAGTATATCCCTCTGGAAAAGTAATCCGTACGGGAGTATATCCATATTCACCTTTTACAAGTCTATCTAAAATACGCAGAACATGCTCTGAATCAGTAAATACATATGTACCCCCTTTGATTTGCTTACCTACCTGCAATTTTTCAATCATTGTAAGGAATACTTTTTTCGATTTAATTACCTGCATATCCTCTAGTTCTTCTGCAAACTGTACTATATTTTTTCCGGCATCCAATGTTATCACGGTCCCACCTTTGCCATCATTGAGACGCGATTCATTGATTACCAGATCTGAAGGAGCGGCAAAATACGTCAGCCATAACATAGCAAGAATGATCAATACTAAAACAATCAATGTAATTCCCAGTATAAGAAGCCTTTTAATCCAAATAAGCATATGATGTTATATAGGGAGATTAGTAGGTGGTTCAACTCTTTTAGCAGATACACGACTCAAGCTAGGTGTTCGTGCAACTTGTCCTGGGAAGTGATAAATTGTTGCAAGCTCTTCGGTCGTCATAACAAATGACTTATCTTCTATAACACTATCGTGCACACCTGGTACTGAAAATATCTTGTATTGTGGAATAAAAAATGCACGAGCTTGGTATAGCTGAAATAAATCTTTTTTTTGTTTGGCAGTCTTTTTGCCAGACCAATCTTGCCACGGATAATCGAACCCAGGCTTCTCAACTGCCTTAAGTGTATTTAGTGTAGGTGCACTAAAGTTAGTGTATGCTCCTCCGAGACCTGATTCTGAGCTCTTTTTGTACTTATCTTTTTCAGCAACATAAATAGCACGTATACCACAATCAAAAGGAACTTTGGAAAGATTTTGTTCTATGGCTTTAACTGATTCTTTTTCCTGCTCAGTCAAAGTAGTTACACTGGCTGCCACTGGCTTTGTAGGGTCAATTTTGATATCTCGCTTAGTACGCTTAATAAGGTCCTTTTCGGCATCATATTTCCAATCTATTTTTTCAAACCAAGTCCCTGGCTTCTTTTTATCTTTTCCATGCGAACGAATGCAAACCTGAAGCCATGCCTGTTCACCTTTTCCTAATGAACCAAGATATTCGATAAGCGGAGTCAAAGGATCGATTTTTCCCTCTTCTTTGTCACTTGCACTAGTCATACCGAAAGCAGTATATGTTTTTATCGGAAGATGCTGTGCACCAGTTTTCCTAAACTCACAGCCCCAGTATCCATATTTTTCAGGATCATATGGCACTTGCGCTGCATAGTCTTCTTTTGACATATCTTCAATCTCTATATCAGGATACTGTGAATAGAGTTGCGTCTCAACCATATCCTTAAACTTTGCTCGCATCCAGATAAAAAACCTTACCTGCCCTTCAATAGACACCATTTCGAGTGAGAACCAAGACCTTGTTGAACCATCTATATATCTATCTATCCAAGTTCCTTCACCTCCTGGTTGAAAAAGGGTGTTGATAATGAGCTCCATCGATAGTGGTGGTTTGATCACACCCTTTGGTAACCTACACTCTAAGATGACATACTTTTGCTCTGCAAAAAACTTTGCACGAACATACATCATCCAGTTTTTCCAAAATACTTTTACAAGAACTATTGGGATAAGTACTACACCTACAACAAAAATAAGCTTAATTGATATTGCTACAGTTGATGCAAATGCTTCTTGTGCAAGGGTCTCCATACGTTTTCTATTATTCTATCATATCAAAACAAAAAAGCGCCTGTGGAGGGCTTTTTTGTTTCTATAATGAAATAGTTTTTATTTATTTGGTTGTAGCTGGAACAATACTATACTTACCTTCTTTATCTTTCTTGAAAAACTTATTGTTTTGAAGATTAACGAGAATAGTATTTTCTTTTACATATCGCTCTTTGAGTACTTTTTGAACGATTTCCTCCTTTGTCATTGGTCCATATTTTTCTAGAACATTTTTGACAACATCCTTTACAACACCGTTTGCATACCCCCATTCAGCAAGTGCATAGAGACCTCGTCCTACAAGAACGAATCGCTTATCTTTGATAAGTTCGTTGTGAGTAGTGGCAACATGAGCCTTCTTTTTGAACAAGACTTCAATTTGCTTAGCAATATCTCGGAAGTGGATTGGTGATCCGTGTTTTCGCATGGCAAGGAATGCATAGTCTCGAATACCCTTAGTCGAGATATTTGATGATGAAGCTTTACCCCATTCACCAAGTGGGTTCTTGGCCATATGCTTAGAGATATTGAGCCATCGTCGTGCCACTTCTTCATTTCGATATTTTTCGTTTACGTCTTGAAGGTGTTCGAGGAAACTATTGATCATTTCAGATTCAGGAATTAGAGCATTGTCATCGAGTGACTTATACAACTTTCGAAGTGCATCGTGAATTTTTTTAGATAGCCCAGTATCGATATGCCATCGGTGTTTGAATTCATCATCTTCTTTTTCTTTCTTGAACTCTTCTCCAATTGTGAGAATAAAGTGAATATGGTTTCGCGTGATAAGATCTTTCGACAATGTAGTCAAAAGCTCTTCTTCTGCCACCATACCACCAAGTTCAGTTACCTTTGCATGAAGCTCAGCAAAGACTGCTTTTTCTTGCTTAAAGACCTGAGATTTACGGATATTTTGGATAGCGGCATGTTCAATCTGTCGAACGCGCTCTCGAGTAATAGTATATTGCTCTCCAATCGCTTCCAAAGTCATTCTTTCGCCATCTTTATCGAGTCCGTATCGACGAGAAAGAACAATGCGAGCTCGCTCAGGAAGCGCTCCAAGTAGCTTCTTTGTGATAGCTTTTGGCTTAAATGTAAGGGTTGCTGTTGCCATAAATTTGTTTATATCT
>JBJOQZ010000072.1:0-6698 GCA_046049705.1 Candidatus Parcubacteria bacterium
AGAAGATCCTGTGGAGGTCGTGCTTCCGAGTATACGTCAGATAAAAATCAATAAAGAGATTGGCTACGATTTTAAAGATGCTTTAAAAGGGGTACTAAGGCAAGATCCAGACGTGATTATGGTAGGTGAGATTAGAGATAGGGATACAGCAGATCTTGCTATACAAGCAGCTCTCACAGGACATCTTGTCTTAGCTACAATCCATGCTCCAAGCGCACTTGAAATTATCGATAGATTAAAAGTGCTTGGCATATCCCCAAGTATAAGTATATCGATTATACAACTCCTTATGGCACAAAAAGCAGTAACCATAGATGGCACCAAGAAGATTATCTTCGAGTGCATTCCTCTAGACAACAAATTACGTTCACTTTTTGGATATGCAAGACCAGATCATATAGCTGAATCGGTGCGAGAGGCAGGGGTATTGCTTCTTAGAGATCATCTTATGGCATACAAAGATGCAGGACATATTAGCGCAGAAGAATTCGCTAAATATATTCGTTCATAAAATTAAATTATTGTGAAAAAAATAAATCTCACCGCTGAACATATAAAAAGTATTGCGACATTGCTTGAATCCGGGTTATCGCCCCTCGATGTCTTTTTGTATATTAGAGATTCTTTTTTCTCAAAGAATAAAAAAATATTTGAACAACTTTTAATTGCAGTTTCATCTGGCGATGATTTCGTCTCTATTTTTTCGCATACTACTCTTTGTGATAGTTATGTATACAATCACCTTATTGCTTCATCGCAGGCAAACGGGGCAATCCCAGAAGGTCTTCGTGATATCGGTTCTGATATGGAAATCAAGACTGCACAAAGGCGTACTTTTATCCAATTATTGATATATCCAAGTGTGGTAGCTATTGTCCTTGGCTTGATCATTTTTGCCATACTTTTATATGTTGTGCCACAACTTAAGCCGATTATTCTTGTTGGCGAGGGCGGAGAACATACTATCCCTAAAATTACATATATGCTCATGAGCCTTTCATCAATCCTCATTGATCATACTCTTACGATAATAATTTCGATTATTGGTAGTGTAGTGATTCTATTTTGTATATGTATGCACCCTGCATACAAAAAATATGTATACGAACTTTGTCTCAAAGTACCAATTCTCACGCATATTGCAAATCAGTATATATGGTCACAAATTGCTCGATTGCTTTTTTACTATACTAAATCAGGTTCAAATATTGTTACTGCTTTTAGTGCTGTGCTTACGATTTCATATTTACCTCATCGATATAGACAGCTATTCACAAATCTTATTTCAGATATCGGGAAAGGAGGGGTCTTAAGCAATATCGTGTCATCGTATCGTGATATACCAGTGCTTTGGACATTGTACCTGCGCATCGGTGAGACCAAGGTCGGATACAATATGGCATTTTCTAATATCATGAAAATACATGAAGAAAATACGTTGCGCCAGATTGCATATATACAGAGACTTATCGAACCTGTGCTTATGATTTGTATCGGAGTGATTGTTGGTATATTTGCATATGCTATTTTGCTCCCTATTTACGGGCTAGTTCAAACTCTACAATCATGAACGTACATGTAACTTATACACCACTCTACAAGAAAGGGTTTATGTTGCTCGAATCACTTATCGCGATTTCAATATTGCTTTTAGTGAGTCCAGCTTTTATACAATATGCTTTAACATTTGATATCAATCGATATATTTCATCTATATCATATGCACATATCCAAAATCTATATGCCATCGATAGAGACATAATTACATATCCTCAAGTACAAGAAATAGATATGCAAAGTAAAAATTGCGATTTATTTTTTTCAAGTATATTTCAAGACGGAGGTATTGATATCGACACAATTGCTGTAGATGGAGTGCCAATTGATTTTGAGGGTGTATCAAAAGATATTGGAGATATAGGTGAGTATGCGAGCACTACTTCAGATGTATATGGAGAACTACAATTTACGCAAGACATACTTGAAAGCACCTTGACATCAATAGAATCTTTTGGAAAAACAAAGTATGGTCAATATACGGTGTATATAGGATCAAATAGCGCCTCGACAAGTATTGCTGATTTATTTGCTTTTTCATATGACATAGACAGACATGAATTGGTATTTAGAGATAAATATTATCTAGGTCCAGGTATAGTTGGTATGGATTTGTATCCGAGGATATACGGTATGCATTTTCGCACTAATCAGCAGAAAAGTGATAGTTTTACAAATCCGGTATCAAGTATCACCAAATATTTGGGTGTGATTGAAAAAAGTATAGTCACACCATTTTGGATTATGCAGTATAGACATGGTGACCTGGCGCCATCTTCGACACCGCGTATATTTCCACTACATCTAAATCTTGCGGGTGCTTACCCTCAAACTATCAAGATGTATTCAGATTGGTTTATGATTGGAACTCAAAAATCGCTTTGGTCAGAATTGGTTATTGGTACTATTGAAACAGGTTCTGAAGCCGCTCAAATTATCGAGCACCTAGAGGTGGGTGCAGGAGTACATGATATTGCCTTACTTGGTGACCGGATCATATATGCTTCGCCGAAAAATCCTGAATTAGACTCATTTCCAATACCTACAGAGATAGTCAAAGATATATATCAAAATGGCATATATTCACCTCAATTTTCTATAGATGCTTTTGATGCTCCGGGAGAACTTGGAAACGGTAAATCAATCTCAGTTCACCCATATGGATTGTTTTTAGGTCGAACAGTCGGTAATCATGAATTGTATTCATTGATATCTGATACGAGAAATCAATCTACTTCAGTGGGTAGTATTACCCAAAACTCCACGAGCACGGGATTTGATTATTCATACCGAAACCCTATTTTCGCAAATCCAAATATAAGTATCAGAAGATTGATATATACCCATGATGGGTATGGGCTCATTGCTCTTACAAATAGCGATACAGATGCCATCAAAATATATGTGCAATCTAAAGACAGAGGCATGTATCAACTTAAAGAACTGGTGTCCCTTGATCTACCTGCTAAACCTACAGATGCGGTATGTATACAAGATCAATTGTTGCTCACAACTGAATCATCTTCTATTCCCATTGTTGTAATATATGAAAAAAGTAAATAAGTATAAAAAGGCATTTACCATTATTGAGGTTATAATCGCCATGGCCTTACTTGGTGCACTGAGTGTATATGTGTTTGCCGTTGCCGAGCCACTCCGTACAAAAACAGAGCAAGTTCAATCTAGATTGATGCAGTATGCAGAGGCACAATACCTTACACTTTATCTGAGCCAACTCATATCTATATTTGATACACCTGATATATTTCCAAAGCAAGACTTAGAGTTATATATAAACAATAAAAGCTTATCTCCAGGTACCTTTTTCAATCTAGACACTATAGTCGAGGGGCAAAACTATGTTTTGTTTTCTAAAGACAGCACTAAGGTATTATGTGGTTTTTTCAATCCACTAAAGTCAGATATTCCACCTATCGCTTTATCAGATCAAATGCATGGAACGCTAGAATTTCGGTGTCATTTTGTGTATCAAGACAAACGCCGCACTTACGTATTCTTAGATAGTTATGCGCCACCAGCATCTAGTACTTCAGTGGCGATACAGATACAGGGTATATATACTCAAATCAAAATCAAGATTAATGAATATGATCTTACTGCAGGATTTTTACCATCAGTCAAACAAGTGATACAATAACAGTATATGGTATTTGGCTCTACAAATGGTTCTGGGTTGGGAGGACTCAAAAGCGCTCTTGGTAATGAAGGGGCTATCTCTGAGCGCGCACGTCTCGCGCATATCAAAGCAGAGCACGATAGGGTAGAGAAAGAAAAATCAAAGCTATCTCTTGAAGAGAAAAAAAAGAAACTTGATCACAATAAACGCGAGTTATCTCAACGTACAATTGAGGTGAGAAGAATTGTATCAGAAATCGTACATGCAGAATCAATGCTCCAATCAATTGAGAGAGAGATGAAGGCTATGGATGCTCAGGTAGGGCAATTAAATGCAAAATACAATGATTTGATGTTTCAGACAAATGATCATAAAAAGAAGATGGATTTACATCGGGATCAACTAGTAAAAGAAAATCAAGCTGAACAACACCTCCAACAAGAGATACGTGCATTGGAATTAAAGATGGTGAGAGAAAAAGATGAAATAGCACGCATTTCAAAAGAGATGGATACTATGAGTGTCCAAATTTCTCGTCTGACAAATGATGCAAATAAAGTACAGGCAGATATTCATCGAAGTAATAGTCAAAAACAATATAAAAGCAAAGAAATAGAAGCCCGAAAGCGTGCGGTATCTACATTGAGTGAGAAAAAGATGCATGAAATTTCGGAGATGAGAAGACTAGAATCTGAAAATGCTCGCTTAGAATCTGAGATTAAATCACTAGAGCGACTGACACACAATTAGTGTATACTAAAGCCATTATCTTAATCATTGATATATTATTATGTTACAAATTTTAGGAATCGTACTTCTAGCTTCAATTATTAGGTTTGCGGTTGGGGGATTGTGGTATATGCCAAAAGGCGTACTCGGTAAGGCTTGGATGAAATCACAAGACTATACACCAACTGATGCACAGAAGATGATGGGTAAGAAAGCGATGGTGTCAGGATTTATATTTACCTTTGTAAGTACTTTCATTCTCGCACTTATGCTTGCACCACTTGCTCAAATGAGTGGAGTTATCGCAGTATCTCCAATTGTCCCTGCACTTATTCTTGTAGGATTGATTTGGGTTGGATTTATTGTACCTATTCTTGCTCAGAGAAAAATCTACAATGTGCATGGAGGGTATTCATGGAAAACATTTTTTATTGATGCGGGTCATGAGTTTGTTGCACTCGCGATCGCGACTGCAGTGCTAGTCTGGTTCATGTAGAGCACATAGATTAGTTGCAATAAAAAACCGCCATAGATATATGGCGGTTTTTTATTAAGCATAAGAGAGGTAAGTCTTACTTAACAAGGTCAGTACCTTGCATACTAGATGGTGAATTGATTGCAAGTCTCGCTAGAATAGTCGGTGCGATATCTGCCAATGTGCCTCCATCGTTCAGTGTTATTTCACTTTGATGATTAGAAACCAAGATGGCTGGCACTGGGTTTATCGTATGTGCCGTATGTTTTTCGCCTGTAACCGGATCAATATTTACTTCAGCATTTCCATGATCTGCCGTGATAAAAACTGAAACTTCAGCACCGCTTTCTGTTCCTTTTTTGAGCATAGTATCTACTACTCGTCCCAGTTGTGTATCCACTTCTTCTACCGCTTCGATAATTGCTGGAACATTTGCAGTATGTCCAACCATATCTGGATTTGCAAAGTTTATGAAAATGAAATTCGTACCAGCTTCGATTTGCTCGATCGCTTTATCAGCAATTGCCTCTGCTCGCATCTTAGGCGCTAGATCATGTGTCGGTACATCTTTGCGGCTATCAAGTAAGATATGAGACTCTCCAGGATACGGAGTTTCAACGCCGCCGTTTAGGAAGTATGTGGCATGAGGAAATTTTTCTGTTTCAGCGATATGAGCCTGCGTAAGTCCGGCAAGAGAAATTTCTTTTGCAAGCGTAGTTTCAATATGTACTGGAGGAAAAGCGACAAGACATTCTAAATCTTTTTGATATTCAGTTAATGTGGCAAAACATAGATTATGTTTGATTGCTTTTTCAGCAATGCTTTTTGCTAACATACGTGCACGGTCGGCGCGGAAGTTAAAAAAGAAAATACCGTCATTGTCTCGAACTGGATATGAGTGACCATTTTCATCGAGGAAAACAACAGGTTCAAGGTGTTCATCGAGTACTCCTTCTGTATGTAGTTTTTTGATGTATTCAGATGGCTTTCGTACATCTTTTGCAATATGGCAGATATTGCCCTTACATTCATACATGGCCGCTTCAGCTTTAGCAAGCCTGTCCCAGTTATTGTCTCGGTCCATGGCATAAAATCTACCAGATGCTGTGGCGATAAAGCCGACACCAATTTCTTCGAGCGCTTGTTCAAGTTCTTCAAGATATCCTGCGGCACTTTGTGGAGCGGTATCTCGGCCATCTGTAAATACATGGATTGCGATTTGAGTAATACCAGCTCGCTTGGCAGCATGCAAAAAAGCGATTAAGTGATCAGTGTGCGCATGTACGCCACCGTGACCGAGTAGACCTTTTACATGCAAAGTAGAATTATGAGTTTTAATATGATCAAACAATTTTACAAAAGCAGGGTTTGAAATAAATTCATCTGCCTCGATTGCTTTTTTGATACGTACCAAATCAGTATCGAGTGCTTTACCTGCACCGATAGTGGTGTGCCCGATTTCACTATTTCCCATCTGACCTTCTGGAAGACCAACTGCAAGTCCGCTTGCTTCCAAAAGTGTATGAGGATATCTGTCCCAATATGTATTGAAGTTTGGGGTCTTAGCCGCTGCCACTGCATTGTTTTTTGAGTCTTCGCGATACCCCCAACCATCGAGGATAATAAGGCAAGTTTGAGCTTTTTTACTTTGGTTAGATGGAGTATGCATATAGGATATGAATTAGTGATAAATAATTAATAATCAATTATCTGGGTATTGTAGCCTAAAATAAGGGCGAGTGGTACTATGTCCGCATGTCATATAAAGCATTGTCAAACAATCCATATATTGTCTCAATT
>JBJOQZ010000073.1:0-12121 GCA_046049705.1 Candidatus Parcubacteria bacterium
GTGGTGCACCACTTGTTCATATTGGATCAAGTGTTTTGGATAAAAGTATATCAGACTTCTATAATCACAAACGCGCTTGGTTGAAACAAGTAGATTGGAAATATATTACTACCCACTTACATAACTGGGCTGAATATATGGAAAAAGCTGGATTATTGCTTGCTGAAAAAATAGTACATACATTTAGCCAAGCAAGAGATGTGGCAACTGGAAAAGACTTGCAAAAAAACAAGGGTCATATTGCCTTGAAAGGTTTTTTGAAAAGGTTTACCGAGTAGGGAATAATCGGGTAGTTGTCTCCTGGTCAAGCTGTACCGCTATCCCTGTAAGATTTGAACTCATATTAGATAAAATAGGAGTTGATACTCCAAAAAAGATATGCTAAAATCTTCTCACATCTGGTATGTAAATGCCATATGCCGCCTTAGCTCAGTCGGTAGAGCAACAGTTTTGTAAACTGTGGGTCCCCAGTTCGATCCTGGGAGGCGGCTCCAAAATAAGTCAATTAAAAACACCCTCTGTAGAGGGTGTTTTTAATTCGGTATTACTTTGAAGTACCTATCTGACGTATTGTGCCGTTTGGAGATCCATACGTAGTACAGCTTGTACCGGCATATACAAGGCATTGCCCTCCACCTGAAATATAGTCTCCAAGCACTTGCGCCCCAGTACGTAAAGAACCATAGGCATATAGGATACTTGTGCCAGGTTGGAAGATAAGTTGAAGGGACTGACCACGAACATCCTGGATGGTCAATAGAGAGTTTGAACTACATGTACAGGTATAGTTAACTGTAAGCGGTCCTCCAAAGTTCGCAATAACCCCTGTAGAACCACCTCCAGCGGCAGATGAGCCACCTCCGCCAAATAGTGATCCAAGGCCAGCGGCAATACCTACACCTGCTGCTAGGCCTGCTAATCCGGAAAATAGGCTACTACTTGAATTATTAGAGCCAGACCCGCCATTTTGATTACCACCACCTGTAATCGAATTAGAGATACTTACTGCACCAAGGCTATTTCCTTGTAGTTTTTGATTGAGGTGACCTGTAGGTGTAAATCCATAAAATGTCTCCAAGGCTTTTTCACCGCCAATTGCAGTAATAAGTTTACCTTGAGGTGTTTCTCGTAAGATGCGCAGTTCTGTCTGTTCCATTGTCGCCAACATAGATTGATTAACAGAGCTATTTCCTTGTCCGGCACCACCACTAGATCCATTTTGAGTTTGAGCAGTGCCACCATTGGCATTGATCGAAGACATTCCTTGATATGAAGCGAGTGCCGCTGTTTGTGTTATTGCTGCACCAGATCGTTTCTCTCCTGGGAAAGTGAAGCGCACTATAGCTAAATCGTCGGAAGTCTTTCCATTTGTCATGATCGTAAATCGAATTTCTCGGGTATATCCAGCATTTATAGATTGACTATACATATAGTCTGTAAAGTCCTTTAGAGTGAGTGTAATTGCTTGAATGCTCGATGTACTCGTAGTTGCAATTGTATTTGCTGTCGTGACAAATGTGCCTAGGGATCCAATAAGCATATTTTGAGTTGGTGAAAAATGCTGACCGATTATCGTAATGGTTTGCTGGCAGTCAGTGAGTACAGTTGGAGATACAGATAGTATTCGAGGAACTGGTACTGTAGAAGGAGTTGTGCTTGTTGCTTGATTTGTTGATGTAGCTGAAACTTGAGAAGTTGTTGTACCTACTGCTGTTGAGCTTGAAGTATTTGTCAGGTTTCCTAGTGTAGCATTGATACTATTTAAATATGCTGTTACGACTGGATTATTGTTTGTGTTTGTAGTATTGGTATTTGGCGTCTGTGGGGTGGTCGTACTAGTTGAGGTGGTAGCAGGACGATTATTGAGTGTATTATTGATACCTTGAAAGTATGCGGTGATAATAGGATCTGTAGTGGTAGCAATTGGAGTAGATACGTTTTGAGACGAAGTTGCGGTAGTTGTACTTGTGTTTGAGCTATTATTTAACATCTGTTGAATAGATGCCAAATACGCATTGACTACAGGGTTAGTTGTCGATGCAATTTGTGCAGTACTGGTAGTAGATGTCGTACCTACGCTGACCACTGCGGGATTTGATACAGTCTGATTTACTTGTCCGAGATACTGGTTAACGATAGCCTGTAAAGCTTGTAGGTTTACCTGTGTGGTTGTGGTGGCACTAGATGATGCCACAATCGGTGCATATGCTGGAGTCTTGAGTAATGCATTCATCTTTGTCCTCGAGTATTGACCTACAACACCGCTTGCAGTACGCAATCCGGCAGGTGTAAGGACCTCGCTTCTATATAGTTCTTGAAACTTGACCACTGCATCCTTTGTAGCTTGATCAAAATATCCATCAGCATAAGGAGAGATACAAGGGTCAGACAATAAAGCTGTTCGAGGATCTTGTCCGAGAAACTTTTTCAGGTATACCACATCAGGGTATACAGTCATGCCTTTAGAAAGATTTTTCTGAAAGGTAAAAGTTGCTGGGATTAAATCCCTTTGAGATGTATTTTGTCCTGAAGATGTACTTTGTGCATATGCAGGACGGATTGAAGTGGATAAAATGGTGAGACTAAAAAGTAACGTAATTGCTACACATTTTAGTATCGGTGATGTATGTGCTGGTATCATAATGATACCTTCTATTTTACCTTGTTTTTACCCCTTCTGTCGAAGTGCTCGTTGTTTGTTTTGAGCCTGTTTGCTTAAGCTTGTCTGCTTTGGCCTCTAGTGCTTTTTGTTCCTCAGCTTTTTTATCAATCGCTTTAAGCTCAGGAATCAGTTCTTTGATCTCCTCAATCGTCTTAAATCCAATATATTGTTTATTATTGATTACCAGTGAAGGCAATGTTCCATTGTCTACTTTAAACATAGACTTAAGGGTGTCGAGGGCAGACAGTGGGAGAGAGGTATCAAATGAATACACACGAAGTTCAGGGTACTGTTGTCGGAGGTATGTAAGTACTACTTGAAGACGCTCGCATTCTGGACAATCATCTTTTTTGCCATAGAAATAGAGGATAGAGAGTGGTTTAAGTCCACAACGTGATCGGAGTTGCCCCATGAGAAGATAATCTTTAATCTCGAGAAGAGAATAATATTTCTTAAGATATACAAGTTCAGGGTCAGTACCTGTTGGATCATTTTCCTCCATATATCCCAATTTTCGAGAAAGTGAATTTAACTCTTCTGAAAGTGCATTGGTAGAAAGATTAGAACATGAAGTCTCACGTAAAAGATTAAACTGAGTTTCACTTGAAAGAAGATCAAGAGCGATCTGATCACGGATACCTTCTACTGCTACACCTCTTTTTTCTTCAATAATCTTATTGATATACAAAGCTGAGCCAAAAATAAGGCCAGTGATGATAAAAGCAAGGATGTATTTTTTTGTATCTATAGGTGTTCGTTGGTTCATATATAAGTAGTTAATAGTCTTTAGCGCCAAGCAGCATCTTTACTTCTGAGGGTATTATATACCGAAGTAATAAGCCAAAGCGGTGAAATAAGTGAATATAATAATAAGAAGTATACAATATCAATCATCTTCTTATCTTTTACTCCCGCAAGACGCTTACCGTACCAAATAGTAAATATTACTGCAAGGGTCATGGCTACTCCAACAAAGAAAGGTGTCTTTAGGTTGTATACAAGCCATTCCCAGTTAATGCCACTCCATGTAAATTCCCAGTTAACGAGTTTTGCATGCTGGTATGATTCGAACATATTTTGTGCAGTATTGAATACAGTATAGAAGAGCATAATCATGGTGGTGACTATTGAATACATTGCAATTGGCAAGACGAGTAGGCCAAGGTTGCCGTATCGCGGATTTAAGATCATCTTTTTATAATCTAAAGCATTTTGAATAAATCCACCTGTCCAACGTACTCGCTGTTTATACAGCTTATAGAGTGTTCTTGGTCCCACGGTATATACAATTGCTTTGTCAGCGTTTTCGATTCGATAATGATGCTCTTGGAGACGCAGTGCCATCTCTAAATCTTCGGTATTATGTGCATGTTTATATAGGCCAACTTTCTCAAAAACTGATTTCCGGAAAATTGAAAATGGGCCCGGAGTTACATACTGTGCATCGAGGATGGCAAATAGTTTTCGCACAAAGATACCCATATTGTATTCAGCATTTTGTACAAGTCCCAAAATAGTATCTGGGTTTTGGATCTTCATCGATGGAGTTACCGCTGTGATATCAGGATTATTAAAATGTGGAATGATATGCAAAAGGGCTTTTGAATCTACAAATGAATCAGCATCGAGACAGCCAATAAATTCACTTGTGCTATGTGTGATGCCATAATTGAGTGCGGTGTACTTTCCTCCATTTTCTTTTTTATGCAAAATAATTTGAGGATGATCTTTGAATTTCTGGACAAGGCTCCATGTATTATCTTTTGAGCCATCATCCACAACTGTGATATTGAGTTTATCTTTTGGATACTCTAGTGCGAGGAGAGAGTGGATTGTATTTTCAACCGTCTTTTCTTCATTGAACACAGGGACAAGTATTGTAACAGTAGGGTATGAGTATTGTGGATTGATACTAATTTCTCCTGTCTTTGGATCTGTATATGGATTAGTATCAAGCCCAATATGACCATGTTGAATACTGTGGCCAGAGTGATCCTTGTGATTTTGACCTTTTTTTGTGGCCTGTTTTTTTTCACTATCTTCAAACAATGTAATCAATAAAAACACCTGAAAATAGACGATGACGAAAAGAAACGAATATGTGGCAAATGTGGCTAATATACTCATATTTTTGAGATAGATGTGGGGAATACAGGGCAGGACTGTACTGGCTTTCTTAGGCCCAAATATAGCCTAAAAAGCCCTTTTTATCAATGTTTTTACATGGTATACTCGAAGGCATTATGGCAGGACATATTCACCCTCTTACTAAGGTCATGGCGCGCATTGAGCGTATTTTTGCAGATATGGGATTTCAGGTTGCAGAAGGTCCTGAGCTAGAGACTGAGTACTATAACTTCGATGCACTTCGTGTGGCTAAAGATCACCCATCACGAGATATGCAAGATACGTTTTGGCTAACCGACGCACATCGAGGTCCAGCCGGTGAACCTATGCTTCCGCGTACACATACTTCGAGTGTACAAATTCGTTTTTTGGAATCATTTGTAAAAAAACATGGTGGCAATCCTCCACATGGATTTAAGATTGTGGTTCCTGGTAAAGTATTTCGAAATGAGGCAACAGATGCGACACATGAAGCTGAATTTTTTCAAGTGGAAGGCATGATGTTGGCGCCAAAAGTTTCAATGGCAGATTTGAAGGGTACACTCGAACGATTCTATTCAGAATTATTTGGTGCTGCTGCCGAGGTGCGATTTCGTCCAAGTTATTTTCCATTTACAGAGCCGAGTGTGGAGATTGATGTAAAGTGGGGTGAGCGTTGGCTCGAAGTCATGGGTGGTGGACTTATTCACCCTGATATTATCCGATCGGCAGGATTGGATCCGGATCAGTGGCAAGGATTTGCTTTTGGTGGTGGTATCGATCGCCTAGCTATGCTTATCTTTGGGGTAAACGATATCCGTGATTTGTACTCGGGAGATTTGAGATTGGTGCAGCAATTTTAATATTATTTCATCCATACTATGATTTTTTCTTATAACTGGCTTCAAACATATTTCACAAAACACCTTCCGGCACCAGAGAAGTTGTCAGAGCTTTTGACTATGCATATCGCAGAGGTCGAAGGGATTGAAGAAAAGAAAATACAAACAGAGTCTGGAGAAATAAAAGATTATGCAATCGATGTCAAAATTTTACCTGATCGAGGGTGCTATGGATATGGACATCAGTATCTCGCAAGAGAGATAAATGCTTTTACGGATTGTGAGTTTATAGAATCCACTACTGATTATCAGCGTATCGAACAAGGAGGTAATCAGGCAGATGCTGTCCCAAATATTATTATCGAAAACCCGATGTTGGTCCCAGTATTTACGGCACGTCTGTATCGAAATATCGACAATACTAGTGTGCCGTCTTGGATGAAGCAGGCTCTAGAAGTAGTAGGGCAAAGGAGTATTAGTTTTATTGTTGACCTTACCAATTACATTATGATGGATATTGGTCAACCTATGCATGCTTTTGATGCAGATAAGGTGCAAGGTGATATTAACATTCGTTTTGCCAAAGAAGGTGAGACAGTGACATTGCTCGATGGAAAAGAGGTGACTCTCGACCCAACGATTTTGGTAATTGCCGATGCAACTGGTCCGCTTGATATCGCAGGAATCAAAGGTGGCAAAAAAGCCGAGGTCACCGCTGATACAAAAAACATTATATTGACTGCCGGAAATTTTAATCCGGCTTATATTCGAAAAACAACACAGAAAGTTAGTATCAAAAATGATTCAACAAAGAGATATGAAAATGCAGTGACGCTTGAGCGAGTATTTATTGCACAAGAACAGGCAAGAAATATTTTGCAGACAGGTCAAATTACACACGGACCGCTTGCAGTCATCGGTCAGAGCATTGAAGAAATTGCACAACAAGAATCCACTCGCAATATTGAAGTTTCAAGTGAATATATCAGTCAAAAAATTGGCGTCGCATTTTCAGTTTCAGATATCCAATCTATTTTAAATAAAGTGAGCATACCATCTGAAATAGTATCTGGTGATACGTTGCACATTCATCCACCAATTTATCGACAGGATTTGCACCTCAAAGAAGATATAGTTGAAGAAATAGGTCGTCTACATGGATATCATACGCTCAAAGGTTCAGAGATTGCGCATGTCGGTGCGGTTGAAGTATTGCCATCATTCTATTTTGCAAATGTCATCCGTGCTGCTCTTGTGGATATAGGGTTTAGTGAAATTTATACACATTCACTTATAGAGTCTGGAGATATTCCTCTGGCAAATCCGCTTTCGGCAGATCGAAGTCATATGCGAAACAATCTATTGGGCGAGATGGAAAGGGTGCTTGTGAAAAATATTCAATACCTCGATTTATTGAAACCAACAGAAGTGCAAGTGGTGCCGACAGAATCCACTCCAATAGATACAAAGTCTTTCATGAGTGAAGTGCCACAAGATGTACGAGTCTTTGAGATTGGGCATGTGTTTGCACAAGGAAAAGAGACTTGGTCTTTTGCTTTTGGTGTAGCCATGAAAGAGGCTAAAAAGTCAGCTGCAGAGATAAGTAGTGTACTCGGCGCCGCGCTTGCACATATCGAAAAAGTCTTAGGGTGCGATATATCAAAATACATAGTGGTAAAACATGAAAAACAAATTCCGCCGACAGGTGGCTTGGTACCATGTATTATGCAGACTATTTCATTTGATTTTCAAGCATTGCTTATAGATTTGGCTCCTCAAGCAAAACCAAGTGCATATCCACTTTCAGATGCAGGCTTAGATCTCTGTCAGATGGGTCAATTTACATATGCGCCGGCAAGTGATTATCCGTATATTGTCCGCGATGTCGCAGTTTTTATTCCTGGTCCAAAAGGGAAAGCGGAAGAAGTAAGAGGTGTTATTGCTTCACTCAATGACCCTCTTATCGTTTCAGTCCGACAATTTGATCAATTTGAAAAAAGCACTAAATTGGAAGATGGTACTGTGGGTCCAGTTGAAAAAACTTCTTATGCATTTAGATTGGTATTTCAGTCTAAGGTTGAGACTCTTACTGAATCGATAGTTCAGGAAAAGATGGATCATATCTTAAATCTCATGCGACAAAAAGAGGGTTGGGAAGTACGATAATAATTCGCAACACATAATACATCCTCATATGCGCAAACAAATACTTACTATCGCAATTCCTGTTTCAATTGGCTTTTTCTTTAATACCATGTTCAATGTAGTTGATACATTTTGGGCAGGTAAAATCGGACCTCTTGCACTCGCTGCTTTGTCGGCTACATTTCCAGTATTTTTCCTCATCATTGCTTTTGGAAATGGATTTTCGATTGGTACCACTGCTCTTATCAGCAATGCGATTGGTGCTAAACAAGAATTGCGAGCACGTGCATATTATTTCCATGGAATAGTGATTTCAATCGCGATTACCATGCTGATCTCTCTATGTGGAAAATGGCTTACAGGGTACATGTTTGCACTTACTCGTATTCCGGCAGATATCATACCTCTCGCCTATGAGTATATTTTGCCTATTTTAAGTACTTCAGCTTTCTTTGTATTACCATTTGCTTTCAATACATACCTCAATGCTATAGGAGATACAAAACCATTGCGTAACTCACTTATCATAGGCTTCGTATTGAATCTTATTCTTGATCCTTGGTTTATGTATGGCGGATTTGGTATACCGGCATTTGGTATTGCAGGTATAGCTTGGGCAACTATTTCAGTGAATATACTTTCAAGTATGTATTTGCTCTATGTCACAAGTAAAAGAAAATTATTTGCAGGATTTAAAGACTTTATTTTGAAATGGCAATTGTCTCTCAGGGTGACAAAAGAATTGTGTATCCAAGCTATTCCTTCTGTGGCAAACTTTACCTTGATAATCTTTGGTTCACTTGTATTGTTTTATTATTTGTCATCGTTTGGCAGCAATGTCTTTAGTGGATATTCAATTGCGTTGCGAATAGAACAAATAGCATTATTGCCAGCAATTGGACTCAATATCGCTGTACTCTCACTTGTAGGAAGAAACAATGGGGCGGGGAATATACAAGCGATACATGAAGTGACACGAGCTGCACTTAAGATTGCTGCACAATTTATGATTCCTGCAGGAGTAGTGGTATGGGTCCTCGCACCACATATTGTTGGATTATTTACAGACGACCAAGCGGTTATCACTGAGGCATTGCGATACATGCTTCCGGCAGCAATTGGGTTATTTGCATATGCTGTACTTTTTGTAGTGAGTTCTACATTTCAAGGAATCAAAAAACCTTTTGTATCTCTCGTGGTCAATCTGAGTAGACAGATTGTATTGCCATTTATATTGTTTTCTATTTTGATAGCCAAAGGACATTTTTCTATTTATTCTTTATGGTACGGTGTTTTAGGAATCACAATTGTTTCTGCAACCCTGTCGTTCATGTACCTCAGACGATACATGATGCACTTGCAACGCTAACTATCACGAGGTATACTTTTATTCACAAATATGAATATCAGTTCAGCATGTTTTAAGCGGGCGTTTCTCACAGTGGCCATTACACGGTTTGCTGTGCTTTCGTCTAATCAAACATGCCAGGATATCCATATGTAAAATCAAAGTAATATTTGATAACTCACAAGGAAGCCCGGCATGCGCCGGGTTTTTTTGTGGGCTGGTACTGGAGATAAAGATAATTTTGGTCAAATAGATCAAGCAGAATCTTTGTCTCCATAAACCAGCTCGATAGCTGGAATGTGAGTGAGGGTGTACCTCGCTGCATTTAGTTCCTTGATTCAGAAAACCAAAAACTCAGAAACAAAAACAAGATGAAAACAACTCAGAATACAGTTGTCGTGGCATATTTTATTGCCTCATGTTCAGGTTATAGTGCCATGTTGAGTCTGTCGCAAGAGAGTAAATCGATGTTGCGCGGTCTACGTAGGTTGATGGAAGTTATGCTGCGGAAGAGGTTAGAGGACTTGGGTTTAAAGCCGAAAAAAATACCTCTCCGTCTCATGACATCGCCAGAAGAAATAACTGCGAGTCAAGCTGGTACTTCAGGTGACCGCCAGTTTTTCATCGTGCCCACGGGGTATATTTCTGGAAGTAAGACCATGGCACCATTCCAGGGTACAGCAAGATATGCCACATCGAGCGCTTGCTCTGGTGTAGGAGTGCAAATCAATATGAGCAAACTTAGTGCGGCAAATCCAATGAGGCGTCAATCTTTTGTTCGTCAGATCATTGATTGGATTATCGCTTGGTATAAACAAGAATATGAATCTCAGTCATTGAACCCTGTGCCAGATGGACATGTGCAGAGACCTGCTACTCCTTGGTCTAAGGCCTGTATAGTGCCTATTCCGACAAAAAGACCTGGCGGACAAGGCAGACGTAGTAAGTGGAGGAATCGGAAGGCTTTTAAATCAGCTTCCTTTGCCTGAACAACTACAATGTCGCCAATTGAGGCGCCCACAGAAATGTGGGCGCCTTTTTATTTCCACCCACCAACCAATCACCTTTGTGCAATGTGTATTACACCACTCAAATCCCCAATATCAAGCCAGTCTTTTACCTACTTTTTTGATATAATAATACACAATATAACCAGTAATATTACATATCATTTACCATGGCAAAAGAAGAAAAAGATAAGGTAGAAAAATCCGGAAGCAAAAAAGAATACGGTGCAGAATCGATCCAGGTGCTCGAAGGTCTTGAGCCGGTGCGAAAGCGTCCGGGTATGTATATTGGTACCACTGGTCCCGATGGTCTCCACCATTTGATTTGGGAAATCTTTGATAACTCTCGAGATGAAGCCATGGGTGGGCATTGTAATCATATTGAAGTTGCACTTTTACCAGATGGATATATTCGCGTCGTAGACAATGGTCGAGGTATCCCAGTAGATATCCATCCTAAGACAAAAGTTTCTGCTCTCGAGACAATTATGACCACTCTTCATGCCGGAGGAAAATTCGGTGGCGAAGGTACAGGGTATAAAGTTTCAGGAGGTCTCCACGGTGTAGGTGCATCAGTTATGAACGCACTTTCTGTACATGCACAAGTTGTCGTACATAAAAATGGCGGTATTCATACACAAGAATACAAAATTGGTAAGCCACAATATAAAGTTAAGCAAGTAGGTAAAACAAAAGAGCACGGCTCAATCGTACTCTTTAAAGCCGATGCGGATATTTTCAAGGAGGGAATCAACTACGATTGGAATAAAGTAGTAAACCATTTGCGACAGCAGGCATATCTTGTAAAAGGTTTGGAGCTCAATGTTATCGATGCCAGAAATGCAGATGAAAAACTCATCAAAAACCTCCTTGGTGATTTTGATACCATGTACCTCAAAGATCAAAAGCTCAATATGCCTTCGATGACATTTTATTTCGAAGGAGGACTTCGATCGCTGGTAGCGTTTTACAATCAGTCACAAAAACCTTTGCATCGAAGTATTTTCTATACAGAAAAAGAAGTGCGGGCTCCAAATGATGGCCAAGAAATTCAAGTTGAAATTGCTCTCCAGTACATCGACGATATCAATCCAAAAATTGTCGCATTTGCAAACAATACATATAACTCAGAAGGAGGTACACATATTGCTGGATTCAAAACTGCGCTCACACGAAGTATCAATACGTATGCCAAGAAAAATAATATCATCAAAGAAAATGATGAAAGTTTAACAGGTGAAGATGTGCAAGAAGGTCTTGTTGCAGTGGTTTCAGTTAAGCTCCCTGAAATCCAATTTGAAGGGCAGACAAAAGCTAAGCTTGGTTCAACTGAAGCACAAGGTGCGACTGCTTCAGTATTTGCAGAAGCATTTGCAGAATTTATGGAGGAAAATCCGGAAGATGCAAAGGCAATTGTCGGAAAAGGACTCCTTGCTATGCGTGCAAGAAAGGCCGCTAAAGCCGCAAAAGATTCAGTGCTCCGAAAGGGTGCCCTTGAAGGCATGACTCTTCCCGGAAAACTTGCTGACTGTCAAAGTCGAAAAGCAGAAGAATCAGAACTCTTTATCGTGGAGGGAGACTCTGCGGGTGGTACTGCAAAGATGGGTCGTGATAGACGAACTCAAGCCGTGCTTCCGCTTCGAGGTAAAATTCTCAATATTGAGCGAGCACGTCTCGACAAGATGCTCGCTTCTGAACAAATTCGAAATCTTGTGGTCGCACTAGGTACTGCAATTGGTGATTTGTTCGATGTTACAAAATTGCGATATCACAAAGTCATTATCGCTACCGATGCCGATGTCGACGGTGCTCATATCCGTACTTTGATCCTTACACTTTTGTATCGATACTTCCGACCATTGATTGAAGGTGGGTTTATCTATATTGCACAACCACCACTCTTTAAAGTTAAAATTGGAAAAGAAGTAAGTTATTTTTATAGTGATGAAGCTATGCAAGCTCATCTCAAAAAACTTGGATTCAATGCTGAAGAGTTAATTGAAAAAGAAGG
>JBJOQZ010000074.1:0-9651 GCA_046049705.1 Candidatus Parcubacteria bacterium
TATGTGAAAGGTTCGCCCGAAAGGCGGGCTAAATTTTTTGCCAGATTTTGCCCTTTTTAGGCTCAAAGATAGTCTCAAAATAGATAGAGTACGGCTTAAAATAAAGGTTTCTACGCTAAGACCTAAAAAGAGTAGGCGTAAAAAACCCACAATTTAATATTCACCCCTTGGCCACATGCCTTGGGGCTAACATAAAACACATATGTTTGACCTTAAAGTAATACATTCAGTTCTTGACCAGCTCGAAGAAGAGCGTGGAATCCCCAGAGAACGTATAATTGAAGCCATAGAAATGGCTCTTGCAACAGCATACAAGAAAGAATACGGCCGCCGAGGACAGTTTATTAGGGCTCATTTTGATATTGCCACTGGAGATACCCAGTTTGTGCAGGTAAAAACTGCCGTAGATGCAGATTCTGTTATCTATGAAAAGGAGCCAGGCGTCGAAATCCCTGAAGATAAGGTCTTTTGGAACGAAGAGCAACACATTCTCCTTGAAGACGCTCGACGTATCAAAAAGGATATCCAGGTAGGAGAAGAACTCGTCTTCCCTCTTGAAAGTAAAGATGATTATGGACGAATCGCAGCTCAGACCGCTAAGCAAGTTATCATCCAGAAGATCCGTGAAGCAGAAAAAGTATCTGTTCTTGGTGAATTTGGTAAAAAAGAAGGTGAAATCGTCTCTGGTACCGTAGAGCGAGTAGAACGAGGAAATATTTATATCAATATGGGCCGAGCAGTTGGACTTTTGCCATATGATGAACAAATCCAAGGTGAACACTTCAAGCAAGGTGAAAGAGTTCGTGCAGTACTTGTGCGAGTAGATGAAACACCTCGAGGAGTATACCTACGTATGTCTCGATCAAACCCTAAGTTCCTTGCTGAATTGTTTAAAGCTGAAGTACCTGAAATCGCATCAGGAACAGTAGAGATCAAATCTATTGCCCGAGAAGCAGGTGCGCGATCTAAAATTGCCGTCTATTCTCCTGATCAGCATATCGATCCAGTCGGATCTATGGTGGGACAAAGAGGAGTACGAGTAAACACTGTTTCAAGTGAACTTGGTGGTGAAAAAATCGATATTATCGAATGGTATGAAAATCCTTCAGAGTATATTCGTGAGGCATTGAAACCAGCCAAGACTCTTGATATCACTGTAAACGAAGAAGCTAAAACAGCTGTCGTCGAAGTAACCGAAGACCAGCAATCACTTGCAATTGGTAAAGGTGGACAAAATGTACGACTTGCCGCAAAACTGACTGGTTGGAGAATCGATATTCAGTCTGTTAAAGGAGAGGTACTTGCTGATGCATCTGATGAAGACGAAGACTCTATCAAAACAGATGAAGACGGGTTCAAAGATATCTCAAATCTCAATATCAATGATGATGTTGCTGAACAATTTCGAGATACTGAATAAGCCAGCAATAGCACCTCATTGGTGATATATGCAAGCAGTGCTATTACGCAAATCATTATTCATTCAATATATAAAACGTATGATAAAAGTATTTGGACATATTTCTCCTGATACAGATGCGACAGTTAGTGCGATATTATGGGCATGGTACCTAAACACCCATACTACACAAAAGGCTGAAGCATTTGTCCTTGGAACACTCAATAAAGAGACACAGTTTGTACTTGCTAAGTGGGGGCTTACAGAACCTGCGCTCCTTGAAGCATTGCAAGCAGATGATGAAGTGGTAATCGTTGATACAAATAATCCCCAGGAATTGCCGCAAAATATCAATGAAGCAAATATAGTGCAGATTATCGATCACCATATGCTTGTTGGTGGCCTTTCGACAAGAAAACCTGTAGCAGTGACATTGCAACCTGTTGCTTCTACTGCCACAGTTATCTTTGAACTTATCGGCGGACATGCTGAGACATTACCAGATCAGATGGCCGGTATTTTATTGTCATCTATTTTATCTGATACACTCGCATTTCGATCACCGACTACAACTCCACGTGATAAAGCAATCGCAGAACAACTTGCTACAAAACTCAGTCTTGATATCACCACCTATGCAAATGAAATGTTTAAAGCAAAATCAGATGTATCAGACTTCACAGATACTGGACTTGTACATATCGATAGCAAGAAATTTGAAGTGGGCAATAAAAGTATTCGCGTATCGGTAGTCGAGACAACTGATCCTCAATCAATATTGGCAAGAAAAGACGGTATTGTGAAAGCGATCGAACAAATTAAAACTGAAGACACAACTATCGCGGATGTCCTTTTCTTTATTGTCGATATCTTCAAAGAAGAAGCAACCGTGCTTACATACAATGATATAACAAAAGGCATTATCTCTGCATCGTTTGGTACTGCTGGTGCCAGTGATACGGAAGTACTCCCTGGTATCGTCTCAAGAAAGAAACAGATTGTTCCTGCACTTCGATTACCTAACTAGTACAGTATTTGCGATCACATAGTTTGTGATAGTTAGCGAAATGATAATTAATAAAAGATAAATTACCTGAAACCCATGTCTAAACCATTTTCAATTACAAAAAAAGAAGCTGTTAAAGATGTCGATTGTGAAATCGATGTACATGTCGATATCGATGCAAAAGAAATCGAAGCCTTCCGCGCTGAAGCAATTAAAAACCTTGGAGCAACAATCAAAATCGATGGATTTCGAGAAGGTAAAGTGCCTGAGAAAATGCTTATCGATCGACTTGGTGAAATCGCTATCATCGAAGAAGCGGGTCAATTGGCTCTCGAAAAACACTATAGCGATATCCTTGTTGCCACTGAATTAAAACCGCTTGGTTCGCCAAAAGTTTTGATTACCAAAGTCGCTCCAGGCGAAGCTTTTAGTGTCAAAATCAATCTTGCCACACTTCCAGAAGTAAAAGTTGCAGATTATAAGAAGTTCGCCAAAGATACATTTAGTCTTGATAAAAAAGCTCAAGAAGAACTCGATGCGAAACTTGTTGCTGAAGATAAGGAAATTGATGAAGCTTTGAAAAATCTTCAAGAACAAGTTGCACATGAAGAATGGCATAAAGCCAATCCCCACGATCACGGACATGACCATGGTAAAAGCGAAGGGAAAGACATGGATCTTCCAGAGCTTGGCGATGACTTTGCTAAGCGATTTAGCACAGATACAACACCTATCAATACTCTTGAAGAATTAAAGGGTCGAATTGCTGAGGGTATCAAACAAGAAAAAGCACGAAAAGAAGTCGAAAAATCACGACTCAAACTCATGGAAAACTTGATTGAAAAATCTGATATCAAGATGCCAGAGATGATGGTAGAAGCTGAAATTAACCGCATGATTAGCGAGATGTCTGCCAATATTTCTCAGATGGGTCTCAAGCTCGAGGATTACCTCAAACATATCGGCAAGTCGATAGAGGAGATGCGAAAAGATGCACGACCTGATGCTGTGAAGCGGGCAAAAACTCAAATCATCATGAATGAAATTGCTATTCAAGAAAAACTTGAACCGAGCAAAGAAGCAGTAGATAAAGAAGTTGAAGCACTTATGAACTACTACAAGGATGCAGATAAGATGCGAGCAACTATCTATGTTGAGCAATTCATGACAAATGATTTAGTGTGGAAGTTTTTGGAGGAACAGGCGAAGTAAAAACCCAGCTTCAAATCATTTGTTAGAAAAATAAAAAAACCAGTATCAAGTACTGGTTTTTTTATTTATCGCAGATCCTCCAGTTTATAAATCACTCTTTCCAGACTTTCAGCTGCCGCATTAAATAATGAAGTAGTTTCTCCAGTTAAATCTCGATATGTCCGATCCAATTCTTCCATTTGATCTTTTATTCGATGTAGAGCACTCATTTGTTCTTCCAACTGATCACTCTGTACCATGTAGTCCTGAGAATACCTTAGATCTTCACATGCAGTAACTAATCGACTAACGTATGAAAACAATTCATTTAGTGTATCATCATTTGGATTAGATATATCATCTAGTGCATCATAAAGTGAATAGACCGTACGAGACAGTTCCTCAAAACCTTCTGATGCATCGAGAGACCTTAAGTTTCCCTTAACATTATCTAAAATATCCTTCATTTCTCCAATCATTGCCCACTTTTGCCCTACTTCATTTTCATTTACATTTGATTCGTCAGCAGGTTTTAGCTCAACTTCTTCTACGCTTACTTCATTTGTTACATCTTCTGCTGGAGGTGTGTATGCTTCCATGTTTCATATCATGATATCTTACTTACACTTCCCCCACAATACCTTAAACAAAGATGCTCTCGTCTCTGCAAACATATCATGCTCAACCACGAAGATCATATTTTCACTTCTGCTTGAGAAAAAAGCTACAAATTCTTCACAAATAATTTCAGTAAAAGATAGGTCTGTGTCGGCTGGTAGAAACCTTGTCTCACGATTTTCAGTCTTATCACGTGCAACAAATGACCTTGCATAAGGAGAATCAATTACCAACTGTTTACTTTTAAAACCCAACTTCATTTTCTTCTTCACAATTTCATCAATAATATATTTTTCCTTCACAAACTCTAAAAACTGCCTGCTTGGAGTGATTATCAAATATTCTTTCTTTTTTGAAGTAAATACTTTGTCCCAGACCTGCTTAAATCCGATTGCACCATTGTAGGTCATAATCTTTGAACGGGTATGAACACTATGCATTCGCTCTTGGAAAAATGGGACGATAGACTCAAACTCACGCAACTTTTCACGGGCCGATACATATAAATCTTCAGGATTTGTTGCTATATACAATGTCTTTTTGGTACGACGAACCTCAACCATACAACCTTTTTCAATCAACTCTTCGATAACATGGTAAATGCTCGTACGTGACACTTTAGATTTTTGTGCCAACTCGAGTATAGTCGATTCCCCTAACTCTATTGCTGCAATATAAATACGAGCAGCTTTGTCGCTAAGTCCAATACCTTGTAGTTTTTGCACTTCTGCTTCAGATAGTTTCATAATCGGCATGTATATATAGTAATAGTCATATAGTATCAGTTTATGTATATTTGTCGAAAAAGTCGACAAATTGTATAAGCGTTTCTATAGATAGAGTAGTCTATATTCAGGTTAGTTCTCGACATATTGATTTCGTGAGATTCACGACCCAAAATAACTCAGCAACCACTCTAATACTATGAACACCGTACTCTCGATTCGTGATTATATGCACAACTCCCCCGCCCTATACCTTGTCAGTCTCATACTCGCACACCTCATCGGTGACTGGCTGATCCAGTCTGAGTTTGAAGCTCTCAATAAAGCGCGTGGTAGATTTTGGAATCGTGCACTTCTCAGTCACTGCTTCAAATATACCCTCTGCTTTGTTCCCGCCATCTGGATTGCAAAAGAAAACATGTTGTGGCTTATCCTTATTCTTGGAAGCCACCTGGTGATTGATCGCCGTTTTCCTGTAATCTGGTGGAGGTTACATATCTGCAAATGCTCACCTGAAGCGATTGAAAAAACATTTTGGATCACTGTGGTCGTCGATCAAGTGTTTCATTTTGTGATTATTATGATCCTGTTCTTCGCAAGTGTTGCAGGAAAGGTCTAGGGCAATATGAGGCAGTGTAAAGCGGACATACAAAAAGCCGGAAGAGGTCTCCTCTTCCGGCTTTTCACCATAATCATTCCTTAATCGATATAGACCGTATTGAGACCTATGTCCTAATCTATACCGTGAATTCTACTTTCGGATTTGATGCATGCAGAATACATATTTCCGAATCACCACCACATAACTCCTTCACTTGCACAGATAGTTCATTTGCGATTTGTAAGGCCGATTCTTTTGAACCGATTCCGGCTTCAAGAAGATTATCCTGTAAAACATCGATATTTATAACAAGATTTTTTGTCTCTACATGAGTAATTGAACCTTTTGATTGCCTCCATACCCAACTACGTGTGAGTACAGTATCACCTTCACATAATACAATTTCTCCTGGCATAGGATGTTCTACAAGGTCTGAGTTTTCGACATTGAATGGAGTAAATGTCTCAGTACCCACTGCTTGCCTCAACACCAGCTCGCTCTTTATCGAATCAAGTGGGTGAACACCGATTGGAATCATGTGCTCAAATGAACAAATGTTTCCAACATCAACTATTGTATTGATTGATGGAATAAGCTTATCTTGCACAATACGACGCAACATCGCTTCATGTGCAGGTCTTGTATCACGTGGATTCATACCCGTCTTTCTAAACACCTCTTGCCATGATTTGATGCGGATATCAGAAAGTAATTGCTCTTGGGTAATTGTGCTCGCAATATGTTTTTGTATGCTTGTAAGTTTTTCGCGCAGATGTCCTGTCGAAGGGGTATTTTGTATATTTTTAATAATTATAAGCGCACGGGCGTACATCGGTGCAATACTAAACACCTGAGGATCAATAGAATATGTAATTTTTTTCATACTTTTAAGAGTAATAACTTTAGAATAACAATTGAATAATGTTTAGAAATATACACAAAAGCAGACCTGATTAAATCAAGATGAACTATCGTATATATCTTATTCAATTCTTAGTATCCTCCAAAAATAGCCATAGATGTAATCGCTGCGGTTTCAGCTCTAAGCACGAACTGTCCGAGTGCTATAGGTAGTATACCTGAGCCTAAAAACAAGTCTACCTCCTGGTCCGTCCAACCTCCTTCTGGGCCTATAAATACAGCTACTGGTTTTGAGCCACCTTCCTTTGCTTCTTCACTTTGAGACCCTTTCTCACTAGAAATATGTCCGAAGTACACATTTTTTTGCCCTTGATTGTCTAGAGCATTGTGTATAGCCGTCTCAAGACTTGCCACTTCATCGATCACTGGAGGTGCAATCCGACCACTCTGTTCTGTCGCCTCTATCGCAATCCTATTGAGTCTTTCAAAATTGAGATTTGATTTGATTGTTCGTTCGGTTTTTACCGGCACAATCCTTGTCACCCCAAGCTCTGTCGTCTTTTCAACCACTAGATCAAAATTACTATTTTTTATCACTGACATATATAAAGTAATATCTCTATGCGGCTTTGAGACCGAAGCGACCTTTTCTTGCTCTATCGTCTTTAGCACAGCACCGTGTTTTTTATCTATAGAAATGAACTCGAGTAGCCATTCTCCTATTTGTTCATTGAAAACATATACCCTATCTCCTGTTTTATATCTAAATACATCTCTCCATTGGTGAAGCAATGTACCAAATTCATCGTAATTCAATGCAATCTCCTGTTCAAAAACAAGATGATCAAGGTTTTTTGGAGATATATAGAATCGGTGGAGGCGCATATTTACTCTATTAGAGCACAAATCAAGTAGCGGTTCAATTGATTTATTACATGGAAGCTCGAAAAATTCAAATTGCCCCAAAACGCACTTTGGTATACACTCTAGGCATGTTAATACCAACAGTTATTGAAAAATCACAATTTGGAGAGCGAGCATATGATATCTACTCTCGCCTATTACGAGAAAACATTATTTTCTTAGGAGGACCAATCGATGACAATGTGGCAAATATTGTCATTGCTCAACTTCTTTTCTTGCAATCAGAAAACCCAAAGAAAGATATTAGCCTTTATATCAACTCTCCTGGAGGCTCAGCTTCTGCTACCTTAGCCATGATTGACACTATCAATCATATTAAAAATGATGTCTCTACCATCTGCATCGGTATGGCTGCTTCAGGTGGTGCTTGGCTTCTATCAGCTGGGACTAAGGGCAAGCGATATGCCCTCGCAAACTCTGAAGTCATGATTCACCAACCTCTTGGTGGAGCTGAAGGGCAAGCAACAGATATCGAAATCACCGCAAAACATATTGTCGGCCTCCGAAAGCGACTTGCTGAAATCATGGCTAAAAATACGGGTCAAAAAGTAGACAAGGTGCAACAAGACCTGGAGCGCGACTTCTTTATGTCAGCAGATGAAGCTAAAAAATACGGTATTATCGACAAAGTATTGAGCTAGTATCACGATTTCTGAGATAACTAATCCAGAAAAACCTATTTGAAAGACGCTGTGCATAAGTATATGCCAGTGTTTTTCTTTTTTACGTTATACTAAACACAATCCCGCCTCCAAATATTGTTGTAGAAAGAAATCTAATTTACTACACATGATTAAAAGAATAGCTATTGGTGTTTTACTACTTACAGTAGTCATCACCCCATTTGCACTAAGAGCTCAAAAAGTGCCGCCAGTTCACTTGCTTGAGAACTTAAATAAGGAGCAATTGATTCAAGTAATCAAATGTCTTGTTTCACCAATTGGAGACCTGAAGAAATGTATCGATAAAGTTGCACCGCAACCAAAACCTATTGTGATTATTCAATATCCAAACGGTGGCGAGACATTGATTGAAGGTCAACCTGTAACGATTACATGGATTGCATCAAGTACTCCAAATGCATCGAGTACAGTTGATTTGAGTCTAGTATCAGATGAGGCAAGGAAAGATACGTCTATAGCAAAAAGTATATTTAATGCAGGATCTTATACCTGGACTCCAAAGGCGAGTACAGGATATCAAAGCAATTATCGGATTGCTATCAAGCTAAATACAGGGTTTGAACTTACAAGCGACATGTCTGATAAGACATTCAAGATTCAACCTGCAACATCGACAGCAACATCGACAAGTCCAATGGGTCAATTGGAAACAAAAATTGCTCCAATCCCGACAAATAACCAAGTGTTTACCACACAAACTTCTGGAGTATATGGATTAGATGTTACTGCAAAGAATAATGCCCTGACTGTTGAGACCCTAGATTTACGTGTCCTATCACAGATGGCGTCTTCAGTGCCAGAAGTAGTAGGTCCTTCCGAAAATCCTGGGGTAGTCATTAATAAAATATATGTCTATGCAGATGAAACATTGTTGTTAACACTACCAGTCAATGTATCTACCTTTAGTAAAAATACTTCTGGTGAATACTATGTTCGACTTGCTGGACTAAATCTAAAACTAAATAAAGATACAACCAAGAGAATCTTTATAAAGGTTGATTCAAATAGCCGTGATTATCCGAGAAAAGTAACATTTGGAGGTGGTACAACATCACAATTGCGTGCAGTGCATGGCAATGGGATAAGTACATATCATCAGCTCACTTCAACATTGTTTGAAAGAGTTCATACATTTGCAGCAACTCTTCGATAACAATAAGCTATACATTTAGCGATAAAACCTCAATGCAGACCGCATTGAGGTTTTATTTTTGGAAACTTAACTATCAAGCACAAAAGATGTACAATCAAGTCAATATGTCATACCAAGATCTCATCCTTCTTATTGCTGCCTGCGTGTCTCTGGGCTTTATTTTTGGCTATTTCTTTAGAATAATCATGGCTTTGGCCCGAAAAAACTCGATTGAGCTTGAGATTAAGAAATTATCAACAAAAGCTGAGGAAAAAGCCCAGAACATTCTCCTTCAAGCTGAGGAAAAAGCCACGGACATACTCGAATCATCTCGAAACCAAATCAAAGAGAGAGAAGTTGAACTCAAGCAAAGACAAAGTGCAGTGGATCAAATGAAAAAAGAGCTTGAAGTAAAATCACAAGAACTAGATTTTGAAATCAATCATGCTAAACAAAAAATTGGTGAGATTAAGCATATAAAAGATGAAATAGAGATAAAACACCAAAGTGT
>JBJOQZ010000075.1:0-9797 GCA_046049705.1 Candidatus Parcubacteria bacterium
CTGTTTTGAATTTTCATAGTTTTCTTTATCACGTCGACTTTCTGTGCCATCGACATGCAAAGCAGATCCTTGTCCATCGCCAGGAGTATCGCCAAAGACAGCTTCACCGGCATTGAAACCAATAGTCTGCATACGATCGATAAACTGTGCACCAATATTTGATGTCATGATAATAATCGTATTTTTGAAGTTTACTGTGCGGCCTTTTGAATCTGTAAGACGCCCATTGTCGAGTACCTGCAAAAGGATATTGAAAATCTCAGGATGAGCTTTTTCGATTTCGTCGAATAAGACAACAGAGTATGGACGATGCTTAATCGTTTCTGTAAGTGATCCACTATCATCGTGACCTACATAGCCTGGCGGAGCACCGATAATCTTTGAGACCGCATGCTTTTCCATATACTCTGACATATCCACTCGGATGAGTGATTTTTCATCATCAAACATAAACTTTGCAAGCGCTTTTGTAAGTTCAGTTTTTCCAACACCAGTTGGTCCAAGGAAAATAAATGAGCCAATTGGTCGATGAGGATCATTGATTCCAGCTCGTGATCGCTTGATAGTGTCTGCTACTTTTCGGACAGCTTCCTCTTGTCCAACAACTTGCTTTTGCAATTCCTCTTCCATACGAGCGAGTTTTTCTGCCTCTTCTTCGAGCATACGAGTGACAGGGATACCAGTCCATCGCGCGACGACAGTTGCGATATCTTGCTCTGTAATTTCTTCTTTCAAAATCCGACGAGAGCTCTGGAGTTTTTTAAGACGTTTTGTCTTTGTTTCCAAATCTTTTTCAAGACCAGGGAGTGTACCGTACCTGATTTCAGCAGCGCGAGACAAATCCGCATGCGCTTCAGCACGTTCTGCTTCTTGTCGAAGTGATTCAAGTTGTTTTTTGATATTTTTAATATCTGAAAGCGTCTCTTTTTCATTGATCCACTTAGCTTCCACTTCAGATGTCTTATCTTTGAGGTCCGCAATCTGTGCATCGACTTCTTTGAGACGATCTACTGTATTTTTACTTGGCTCTGGTTCTTTGCGAAGTGCCTCACGTTCGATTTCAAGACGCATAATCTTTCGGTGCACTTCTTCAAGTTCTGGTGGTTTATTTTCAAGAGCAATCTTGAGTGTAGAAGCGGCTTCATCGATCAAATCCACACCTTTATCTGGCAAAAATCGATCTGTGATATACCGACTTGATAGCTCTACCGCAGCAACAATAGCATCGTCTGTAATACGCACCCCATGGTAAAGTTCGTACTTTTCTTTAAGTCCGCGCAAAATCGCTATCGCATCTTCGATAGATGGCTCATGGACATAGACCGGTTGAAATCGTCGTTGGAGAGCTGGATCTTTTTCAATATGCTTTTGGTACTCCTTAAGTGTTGTTGCACCAATTGCACGCAATTCCCCTCGTGCAAGCGCAGGTTTCAACATATTTGAGGCATCAAGTGATCCTTCTGCAGCACCAGCTCCTACAATAGTATGAATTTCATCAATAAAAAGAATGATTTTTCCATCAGATTTTTCAATTTCTTTGAGAATGTTTTTAAGTCGTTCTTCAAATTCTCCACGATATTTTGTACCCGCAATCAAAATACCAAGATCAAGAGAAACAAGTTCTTTGTCTTTCAAAGATTCTGGGACATCGCCCATAGCAATTCGATTTGCCAACCCTTCTGCAAGAGCTGTTTTACCAACACCTGCTTCACCAATCAAAATCGGATTATTTTTTGTTCGTCGTGAGAGGATCTGAATGACACGATTGATTTCCATATCGCGTCCAATAACAGGATCGAGCTTATGTTCACGTGCAAGTGAAGTCAGATTTCGAGTATATTTTATAATTGCTTTAAGTTTTTTTGATCCACCATCTGTTTGGGTTGTCTTAGATGATTTAAGTTCTGAAATAGTTTCAGCAATCGCACCTCGTTCTAATTTAAATTTCTTTATCAAAATTTCACGTGCACTACTTGCGACATCAAAAAATGCCAAGAACATATGCTCAACTGATACAAAATCATCTTTGAGTGTAGCCGCAACTTTTGCCGATGTTTCGATAATCTGCGCAAGTTCAGGAGTGAGATAGAGCTGATATGAAGGCGCAAGCGTGGCACCGCCGTCTGTAGACTCGATGGCCTCCAAAATAGTATCCGTCAACAAAATAGTGTCCACATCGAGCTTATCGAGCACAGATAAAACAAGGCTATCATCTTGAACCAGAAGCGCGGTCAAAAGGTGTAATGGATTTACATTGTTTTGACCTCGTTCTATGGCTAACTCATGGGCTTTTTTGATCGCCTCCTTTGCTTTTGTTGTGAAATGATTGAATGGTGGCATAGATAAAACGATTATAGCAGATATGTCATTTTTTTCTAAATTAAAAGCGGCTCGCCTGTAAACAATAAATCTTGTACATGGTTACACCCTACCCCTGCTCCACCTGTTCCCTCACCGCCTGAGCCACTCGCTCAGCGATAATTCCGATATCCGAAGCAGTCGTATTTCGCCCAAGTGTAATCCGAAGTGAACTCAAGGCGCAATCGCTTTTTCCAAGCGCTTCAATCACGTATGAAGATGAATCTTCATCGCTTCCACGACAACTAGTAACAGATGATACTGCGAGGCCGAGCACATCGAGTCTTAATACCAAAAATTCTGCATCGAGTCCTGGAAAACAAATATTGATATTGTTTGGCAAACGTGCACCTATATCACCATTGATAGAAACAGTTGTCAAAATAGGATTGATTTTACTCATCAATAATTCGATAAGTGTTTCGCGCAATTCTTTAAGTCTTGCTTTTTCATCATCTTTTTCAGTATGTGCTATATCGAGTGCATGCTTAAGCCCGATAACTGCAGCTACATGCTCTGTCCCAGGTCTAAGTCCAGCTTCTTGTCCTCCGCCATGCATCATTGAAACAAGTGGTACATATCTACGCTTGAGTAAAGCACCGATACCTCTTGGCCCATACACTTTACCACCATCGATAGTCATAAGATCGACATTGAGTCCTGGAATGCGCATATCTTCGTAAAGCACAGCTTGACTCGCATCGGTATGTACAAACGGATATTCTTGATTTGATCGTTCGATAGTCTTTTTAAAATGTCTAACCTCTCTTGTTATTTCTTTGATTGGTTGAATGGTTCCAATTTCATTATTGGCATACATGATTGATACAAGTATTGTCTCAGGCTTAAGTACCTTTCTTATATCCCGAGGATCAACAATCCCAGACGCACTTACCGGGACAAAGGAAATATCATACCCCTGTTCAATGAGTGCAAGTGAAAGTTCAATAATAGACGGATGCTCTATAGTGGAGATAACAATATGTGGCTTTGCTTTACTTCCAAGTTTTTTGCGGAGTTCACTAGTTTCAAAAGCAGACAGCAGGCCATAAAATGCCAAATTATTTGCCTCAGTTCCTCCGGATGTAAATATCACTTCATCTTTATTTAACCCAAAATGTGACGCAACCGAAAGTCTTGCATCTTCAAGGGCTTTTTTGGCCTTTACCCCTTCAGTATAGAGCGATGAAGGATTAGCAGTATATTCTGCCATGGCTTCAGATACTACTCGTATGACACGTGGATCAATCGGGGTCAATGATGCATAATCCGCATAAATTCGCTTATCTGAAAGTGGATTTACTGTATTGAGAACACGCTGACGAACACTGTGGACAGAACCGGTCTTCTTCGATGTATCTGGTCCCACTTGAGACATTTCCTTATCTGATTCTTTAGCAGATTCGATATCTTCACTTTCCGAATCTATTTCTTCTGCAAATTGCTCAAAACTTCCGTGTTCAAGACCCACTGAAGCCACTCCAGACATCTCTAGATCAATATCTTCTTTTTTATCAATAAGATGAATATTGTTTTTTCGGCGGAGACTGAGTGTCTGACTTGATTTAGCCTGTTCGACCAGTTTAGCAAGCTCCTTGGATATAGTATTGATGAATTTCTTAAACATAATGTGCCTGCCACTATACAAAAAAAATATGCATCTGTATACTTGAATCTATGCACAATGAATCTTTTACATCTTTCAATTGGGAAACACTATTTAGCACCTATCCTTACAACCTCATCTTATTGATCTGTATTGTACTTAGTCTTATCTTTGCCTGTATCGCAATCTTTGTATCTATTTCATCTCGCAAGCGTATTGCTCGACTTTTGCATGGTAAAAATGCCCAAGATATAGACGAAGTATTGATTCATATTTACAAAAGTATCTCAGCACTCGATCAATTTAAACAGAAAACGATTGGTGATCTCAATATCATGAATGGCAAAATCGCACGTTCAACACAAAGCATTGAAACCATTAGATTTAATCCTTTTAAAGGAACTGGAACAGGTGGTAATCAAAGCTTTGCAACTGCGCTTATAAATGAACAAGGAGATGGTGTGATTCTTTCTAGTCTCTACTCAAGTGACCGGGTGAGTATTTTTGCCAAGCCTGTCACCAATTTTGCATCCACTTTCGAAGTAACAGACGAAGAAAAAGAAGTCTTAGCTCAAGCAACTGCTAAATTGAAATAGTTCATGGGCCGGCGGCAGATCAATCATCAGCAAATCGTAAGCTGATTTTACTATGAACCTATGAAAAACGGCTTACGATTTTTCATATATGAATACTACCCTACTTTACATCTAACTGAGCACATTCTGACTGCCTAAAAGATTGCAAAATGAGGCTAAATAGTGTAGAGTCTATTGACACATCCTCCTTATGTCTGTTAAAAATTCTACGCTAAAAAAACATACTGAAACCCATACTGATTCCACAGAATCATCTCGACCGCCCGTTGTTGTGGTCATGGGTCATATTGACCACGGAAAATCTACCCTCCTTGATTATATTCGACATACAAATATCGTTGATAAAGAAGTAGGAGGTATCACACAGCGAATGTCTGCATATGAAGTAACCCATGATCAAGCGGGTACCAAAAAACAACTTACTTTCCTCGATACACCAGGACATGAATCTTTCAATGCTATGCGAGCCCGTGGAGCACTCGCCGCTGATATCGCTATTCTCATTGTATCCGCAGAAGATGGCGTCAAACCCCAAACACTCGATGCATACCGAGCAATCAAATCTGCCCGACTTCCCTTTATTGTTGGTATAAGCAAAATCGATAAACCAAATGCCTCTGTTGATCGTGTAAAACTTTCTCTCGCTGAACATGAAATCTATGTTGAAGGATATGGTGGTGATATTCCTTTTGTTCCATTTTCAGGAAAAACAGGTGAAGGAGTAAACGATCTTCTTGATATGATCTTGCTCACTGCTGAAGTTGAAGAATTTAAAGCAGATGCCTCTGCCCCTGCAGAGTGTATTGTTATCGAATCAAATCGAGATAAAATCCGAGGTATTTCTGCCACTCTCATTATCAAAAACGGAACGCTTTCAACTGGTGATGTTCTTGTTTCTGGATACGCTTTAAGTACTGTGCGTATTCTTGAAAATTTCCTTGGAAAGCAAATCAAAAGTGGTAGTCCATCGCAACCAATTCGTGTTGTCGGCTGGAGTGAAGCACCTGAAGTAGGTGGCCTTTGTTTTACATTCAAAGATAAAAAAGCGGCTGAACAATTTATTGAGGAAGAAAAACAGAAACTAGCTGCACTTGCCACCACACAACAAAACCAAGCACCTCAATTTGCACAATTTGATGCAAATGGTGAAGAGGTTGCCATTGTCCCAATTGTCCTTAAGGGAGATACAAATGGTACTCTCGAAGCAGTAAAATATGAGATTCAAAAGATACAAGTCGACCGCGTTATTCTCAAGACTGTTCATACAGGTATTGGTGATATTTCAGAAGCCGATGTCAAAGTTGCGGCAGGCAAAGCGGGCACTATCATCCTTGGTTTTAATACAAAAGTGGATGCTTCTGCCAAATCAATTGCTGCACGAGTAGGGGTAGATATTCAGACATTTGATATCATCTACAAATTGACTGAGTGGCTTGAAGAAAAGGCAAAAGAATGTGTGCCAAAACGACATGTCGAAGAGGAAAAAGGAACACTTAAAATTCTTAAATGCTTTAGTGCCAATCGTGATAAACAAGTTATCGGCGGACGTGTTGAAGCTGGTACGGTATCGCACCATGATGAAGTAAAGATTATGCGCCGTGAAGCCGAAATCGGTAAGGGCCGAATCAGAGAATTACAACAAGCTAAAAATAAAGTTGGTTCAGTTGAAGAAGGAAAAGAATGTGGTCTTATGGTTGAGTCCAAAATTGAACTCGCTCCAGGTGACAAGCTTATCGCATTTGAAATAGTGTTCAAATAAATCAAATACTATGCACAATACAAACGATTATAAACATGAAAAAACAGTAGACATTCTAAAAGCTTTGGCTTCAGAGTTTTTATCTAAAGAATCAAATCGGCAATCTCTCGTGACAGTTACCGATGTTCATTTCAATGCGAGAGCAAAAAAGGCAGTGATACTTATCTCTGTTCTTCCAGATCACAAAGCAACCGCTGCGCTTGATTTTGCCAAAAGGAAGCGAGCTGAACTTCGTGCTTATATCAAAGAAAAAAGTAAACTCTCCATTCTCCCCTTTCTCGATGTCGAACTCGATCTTGGTGAAAAAAACCGACAAATTGTAGATGCTTTAGTGTAATGCAATGTAGTGTGGTGCAGTAACATGGTTTGGCAATTTCTGATTATGTAGCATATTTTATGTGCATTTTTATGGGTGCAATTTTCATATGTTCATAGTAGAACCATGCATTTACGCTCTACATTTACACCTAGATTTTGAGCCAAAAATAAGCTAGAATCTCTATGTATGAGCATATCTGCTCTGCATGCACTATTTGCATTATATTAAATGTAAATACATTGGCGTAGTGGCGAAGCTGGTTAACGCGACGATCTGCAAAATCGTTATGCGCCGGTTCAATCCCGGCCTACGCCTCCCTCTATCGAGGAAATAGATCTATATGCCCGGGTGGTGGAATGGTAGACACGCAACACTTAAAATGTTGTGGCAGTAATGTCGTGCGGGTTCGAGTCCCGCCCTGGGCACAGAAAAACAAGGAGTGAAGCGACTATGTTTTTCGTATACTTTAGTGCACCAGAAAACAAGGAACGAACGAAGTGAGAGATTATGTTTTCGGTATACTGGGTACTTCATATTTTTGAGCTTGCGTAGACAGCGAAGAAAATATGTTAGTACTAGCAGTGCACAGAAAAACAAGGAGTAAGCACCGTGAGCAATCACATATATGAAGAAAAAAAATATCTACTATATAACACTATTGATTTGTCTCAGTATCATTGTGCTTTTTATTTCGGTATACACTTTCAAGAATACCAACCTCGCTGGTGTACCTCAAAAAATACAGTCAAATGACACCACTCCATCCTTGCGGTGGGATTTACATATTTCGGAGATCAAGAAATCGATTGGCGCATATTTTATGGGCGTAAAAGTAAGTAGAATAAAAGCAGGATCAATTTACTCTACTGCAGATATTACTAGGGACAATATCCCAGAAGCATTTGTGGTACTAGACAATAAAGAGCCGAAACCAAAGCGATTTGCGCTTATCCATTTAGACAAACATGGGTATATTCAACCGGCCTCATTTCAATATAAAACAGGTGCAATTGGAGATGTATTGTTTTTAGAAGAATCAAATGCACTCGATGGTATGCATACTATATTAAGTAGTAGCACTCAATCAATCATTTCCATGCACTGGAATATAGATGCATTTGATTCAAGTAAACTTGAATGTGAATTTGAGACATATACTTGGAATGCGAGCACATCTTTATTTGTCTTCAATGCTCAAGAAAGTTATTTTGCCAAAACTCCCCTATGTGAATCTATGTTGAAAAATCGTTAGATTTTGCTATGATAGTCATCATATCCGCTTATAGCTCAGTTGGTAGAGCAGTCGCCTCTTAAGCGAACGGTCGTAGGTTCGAATCCTACTAGGCGGACAATATATCTTTACAGCAGTTGGTTAATACACCACGTATCTCTCATTAGTTACAGTGTACAAAATATAATAGTGAATAAATACTATCAATATGTTTACATGGGATCATGATTTTACATATTGTATAGGCATACTTGCATCTGACGGAAATATATCTAAAGATGGTAGGCATATTAAATTTATCTCTAAAGACTTATATATTATTGAAATATGCAAAAAGGTATTGAAACCTAATTGCAGAATCACTACACAGTCTAGAGCACAAGAAAAAATTAAACGTTATTTTGTATTGCAATTTAGTGATGTTAAACTTGTGAGGTTCTTGCATACGACTGGCATTCATCCAGCTAAATCAAAGACTATTGAATCAGTCTCTGTACCCGACATATTTTTTGCAGATTTTATTAGAGGACTTTTCGACGGAGATGGATCAATTTCACTTATAAATCACCCTGAAAGCAAACACCTGCAGGTAAAACTTAGATTTTACTCTGCAAGCAGACTGTTTTTGGAATGGATACACAAAAAACTGATATTCCATCTAGGCATATCAGGAGGAAGTATAAGCTTTGGGGCAAGGTGTTATGCTCTATCATTTGGAAAAGCAGATGCTGGAAAAATTATTAAATTCATGTATTATAGTAACAACCTATCTTGTTTAGATAGGAAAAAACAACTATGCGGGCAAGTGGTGGAATTGGTATACACGTAAGTCTTAGGAACTTATTCCGTAAGGATTGAGGGTTCAAGTCCCTCCTTGCCCACCCGCAAACACACCTTCATCAAACTCCAGTTTGATGAAGGTGTGTTTATTTTGATCTATATGTATATTTGTTAGCATTGCAGCAATAAGGTTTACACTTCTTGCATGTACAAACATGCAATTGATTTCTTAAAGTTAAAAGAAACCAAACTCGTCGAAATCCTTAAAAAGGTAAAAACCGTCGAAGCTGTATCAAAAGAATTAGGTGTCAGTAGACAATCAATACACAAGTGGCTCATTCGATATAAACGCTTTGGAATTGATGGATTAGTGAGAAGAAAAAATAAATACGAAGGCGTTCCGCACAATAAAACACCACCAGAGGTTGAAATGATGGTTGTGAATATCTCACAGAAATACTGGCAAGACGGTGTTGAAATATTGCATGACAGATTACTGTATGAAGAACACATTGAAATACATCCAACAACCATATTCCGTATATTAAAAAGAAAAAAGATTCGATACATCGAAGGATACATAGATACACAAAGAAGGTGGAAGAAGAAGTTGTATTCTCATAAAAAGGAGGGTATGGAAATACAAATGGATACCACATATCCCTACGGATACAGCTCACAGAAGGTCATATACACAGCAATTGATGATGCTACAAGGATTGCATATGCGTATACATATTCCAAAGCAACATCTGAAAACACGGTTGATTTTTTAAAAAGGTTACGAGAAAGGACACATTTTAATATTCAAAAGATACGAACTGATCAGGGTAAGGAATTCATTGCAAAGATTGTTAAAACACATCTACAGAGTATCAATATCGAGCATCGAGCTAACACTCCATATTCACCTGAGGAAAATGGAAAGATTGAGAGATTCCACAGAACACTTAATGAAAAGTGTATTCGATTTGGACTGCTACCTGATGATTCGCTTGATACCTTTAACTACAAACTGACACTTTTTCTGCACTACTACAACCACATCAAGAAGCATCGAGGACTGGGCATGAATGGTGTGAGTCCTTTTGAGAAGCTTCAGCTCTTGAAAAGTGAGAGGGTGTAAACTTTTGGCTGCAAGGGTACAA
>JBJOQZ010000076.1:0-8690 GCA_046049705.1 Candidatus Parcubacteria bacterium
CAGGTATTGGACTTGCATCTATCTTGATTGCACTTTTTGAAAAGAAAAATAAAGCATTGCGAGTTACTGGTATTACACTCATTGCAATAGCAATTCTATTTGTTCTTACACTCGGCGCATTCAAACAAGCATCATTTATTAAAAAATCAGACATGCTTTCACGTTTTGCTGAACTGGTAACATTCGATGTTAAAGGTGTAATTAGTAATCAAGGAAAAGCACGTAGTCTCTTGTGGGGAATTGCATGGGAGGGAGTAAAAGATAAACCTGTACTCGGATGGGGATTAGAAAATTTCCATTATGTATTCGCAAAGCACTATACACCTGCTATGAGTCAGCAAGAGCACTGGTTCGATAGAAGTCACAATGTATTCATGGACTGGCTTGTTGGTACAGGGTTTGTAGGACTCATTTCATATCTTGGTTTATTTGGTGCCAGTGGATATGTATTGTGGCGAAAACGAGAAGAAGACATGCAGGTGCCTGGTGCCATGAGTATTGCAGAACGCGCAGTGCTCTCTGGTGGACTCATAGCGTATCTTGGGCACAATATATTTGTATTCGATAACCTGACAAGTTATGTCTTATTCTTCGCAACCCTTGCGTTCTTACATCAATATGCGGTACGTGGACAGGTTGCTACTCTTGATCAAGATAAACTAAAAAATAGATTTAGGGAGTGGAGTGCTGTAGAAGTGACTACTGTACTCATACTTATTGCTACGTCTCTTGTATATGTACTGTATGTAGTAAATGTTAGACCAATACAAGCCAATGCAGAACTCATTGGATCACTTCGAGCACAAAAACTTGATGTAAAGCAGAATCGGGCAGTAGCTGTTGGTGCGATGGAGCGATTTGATCACCTCAAGGTATCTATTGCACTTGGCACTATGACAAATGCAGAACAAATCGAACAACTTGCCGAACGAGGTTCAGATGTATTTAATACACAGACTTTGACTACGCAAGAACGATTTGAAGCACATCAATATGTGATTACTAAATATGAAGAAGCCATCAAGCGTACTCCAACTGATCCTCGACCGATATTCTTCTACGCTATTTATCTCGTGCGAATAGGTGCATTTGATCAAGCAGAAAAAATATCTGCACAGGCAATGGCTTTGTCTCCAGATAAAATTCCGTTCTTAAACTTCCATACATCGATACTGACTCAACTAGGGAAGAAGGCTGAGGCTCTAACATATGCGCAAAAGGCATATACATTGGCACCCATCAATGAAGAGTCATACAGAATATATATTTCTGCTTTAGGACAAAATGGAAATTTTGATGAGGCTGAAAACATTGCTGGAACTCAAATTACTAAATACCTTTCGGATTGGAATGTGATTAAGACATATGTAGATGCAAAACAGTCTGCACGCATTATTGCATTGCTCAAAAAACAAATTGCAATTGAACCACAAATTCTCGATTTACGATCTTCTCTTGCTGCTGCATATGCAAAGTCTGGAAACACTACTGCTGCAATACAAGTACTTGAAGAGGTAAAAAGAATTGCTCCACAGTACGCATCACAAGTCGATCAATCTATTCAACAAGTGAAATCTGGACAACTATTCAAATAGTTAACATGTTAAGTGTTAGGTAAAAAACAAAAGTTATCCACAATTTTCTGAAAAAAAAGTTGTAAGTAAGTGAAGAGTAGATGATAATTACATCATGTTTACAAATGCATCGTCGGCAATTGTAAATTTATAAATATAAGAGCTCTTTCATTTAACTCACATGGCAGCAAAAAAGAAAGTTGCAAAAAAAGCTGTAAAGAAAACTGTTAAAAAAGCAGTAAAGAAGACAGCTAAAAAAGCAGCACCAAAGAAGAAAGCTACAAAGAAGAAATAATCTTCCTTGAGGTTTACTCACAAAAATCACCCCACCACGGGTGATTTTTGTTTTCATCATATCAAGGTAATATAGAGTGTGTTATAATTGCAATGTACAAAATCGTAACAGTACAATATTGATGTATATGAAAAAATATAAACATGTATTTGTATGCGGATTACTTATTTTAAGTCTTTTCTTGCTGATGGATGTGGTTGCAAAAGTAGAAGCACAGGCAAATCCACCCAATCAACTTCTTCGAGGTTGGGCATGGTCCTCTAATATCGGCTGGATTAGTTTTAGCTGTAAAGATGCAGGCGTCTGTATGCAGTCGAATTATCAAGTCAAAGTGGATAGTACTGGCAACTTAACTGGGTATGGTTGGTCCTCTAATATTGGCTGGATTAGTTTTAATCAATCAGACTTAAGCGGGTGTCCGAGTACGGGAGGTGTATGTAGTGCACGTATTGTGAGTAATAAATTGGAAGGGTGGGGTCGATTTATCACTGCCCAAGGTCGCTTAGATGGCTGGGACGGTTGGATACATCTAGGGCCAGCCTCATATAGTGCAGTGCTTACTACTACCCCTGCCGTAGATGGATTTGCATGGGGCAGTACTGTTGTAGGCTGGGCAAATCTCAGGGGTCTATATTTAGAAAATGAAGAAGTAGTTACAGAAGTAGACACACCTAGTATAGGAGATATTAGGTTTGCGTGCTCGAATGGTAATCCTCAGATAAATATAGAGTTAATGTCTGATCAAGCTGAGTCAACCGCGATTCAATATGCAATAAAGAGATATATTAAGCAAGGTAGTACCCTGATCTTACAAGGTACACATACATCATATAATCCAGTCCCTCCAGATAAATTGGTATTCGTAAATATTCCAGTTATACAAGGAAATGAATATGTGTTTGTTGCGGAGGCAACTCACGGTACCTTGTACTCGTCTGCAACATCAACACCTGTGACATATTTAGGTGTTCCAGATTGTACCACTGAAGTAGATCCGGTAGAAGCAGACGTTGAGCTTGAATTTAATCTAAGACCAGATATTACTGATGCGAGAGGGTACTGTAAAGCTAATTGGAGTGCAACAGTTATACCTTCAGGAAGAGAAACCGACCTCCAATGTTCGCTCAAACGCGGAAACTCAAATATCTCAAATGGTCGTACCGCGAACCAATTAGATGTTATTGCTGGGAGATATAATCTAGAGTGTAATCTTCTGGCTGCAGATGGCAGTGTTGAAAAGACAAAAATAATAACAAGGGTGTGTACACGAAACCCTAAGGTTAATGAGATTTAATATTAAACTAAATTATGAAAAAAGTTATAATTGTAATTACCGGCTGCTTGATTATTCTTGTTGGCACTTGGATGATTTGGCACATTAATGTAAAAAATCGTATGCATACAGAAGGCGTTACAGAAATCTTATATACTGACAGTCAATCAGTGTTATCGCAGGAAGAAAAGATACGACTTGATAAGATGTTGTACAATGACTCTGTGGCACAGAAGGGGGTACCCTCATCGACTTCTCAATTAAAAATATATACTGAATAATAATCTAAATAATATGAAAAAAACTAAATATATTCTCGCACTAAGTCTTATTTGTGTATCAGTGTTTTCTGTTACACGATTCGTACTCGCTGAAAATTGGACTTCCCCGACCGCTAATCCGCCTGCAAATAATGCACCAGCACCTATCAATGTAAGTGACTCTTCTCAGACAAAATCAGGGGACTTTATGACAGATGGCTATCTAAGAGGTGCAACACTCAGATCTTTCGGAAGAGCAATTCTTAACTATGCTACTGCAGCGGAAATGAGTGGTATGCCAAATACCTTCCTTGAACTTGCACTTGCAGTAAAGGGTAAGATAGGGGCAAGCCATTACTGTAATGAAAGAGGTGAGAGTTGTTTTACTCCTGATCAAGTGACCGGAGGCGGTGTTAGTACAGGTGGAGTACCTGTGGGCGCTATTGTTTTGTTCGCTAACTCGTGTCCTACAGGTTGGAGTGAGTTTACTGCTCTTCAAGGAAAGATGCCTATTGGTGTGAATGCTGTATACCCAATTGGAAGTACTGGAGGAAACAGTCAAATTACTCTCAGTGTAAATCAATTACCTTCTCATTCACATGATTATGGTTTAGCTAGTGGAGGTAATATCGGAGTTGAATCAGTTGAAGGTGGGGCACCTCACGAAGTGATAGCACCAAAACCAGGTGGTCGCAATTCTACTCTAAGTACAGGGGGTGGAAGTGCAATCAATATCATGAATCCGTACAAGGCTGTAATATTTTGTCAAAAAGACTAATTCGTTATATAAGTTAATAAGTGAAATAATAAAACAAGCTGAATAATTAAGATTCAGCTTGTTTTATTTTAGCTTGAAAAATGATACAGTATGTACCTATGAGTATATTACGAACTATATTTCCATCACATTCAGAACGAATGGTAAAGGGGCTTAGAAAAAAGGTTGAATCTATAAATGCGCTTGAGCAAGAAGTGCAGGTATTATCCGATATAGATTTGATGCAAAAAAGCTTAGACTTAAAGCAAAGAGTGCAGACCAATATCGGAGACTCTACAGAAGCTATTGCTGCGAAGACTCCATTTGATCTAGATACAGTTCTGCCGGAGGCTTTTGCACTAGTACGTGAAGCCTCAAGACGGACACTTGGTCAAAGACATTACGATGTTCAATTGATTGGAGGAATGATCATTCATAGTGGTGCCATCGCTGAGATGAAAACAGGTGAAGGTAAAACTCTTATGGCAACTTCTGCTGCATATCTCAATGCGCTAGCAGGCAAAGGTGTGCATATCATTACGGTAAATGATTATCTTTCAAGACGAGATGCGGTATGGATGGGGCAGATTTATCATGCACTAGGTATGAAAGTAGGTGTTATCAATGCTGATGCTTCATATATATATGATCCGATGCATGTCCCGCAAGCAGAAGCTGAAGAGGTAGATAAAAAAGAAGATGAGATGGGTGCGTTTAAAGTTCAGTATGATTATCTTCGTCCGGTAAGCAAACAAGAAGCATATGCGGCAGATATTACATATGGAACAAATAGTGAATTTGGATTCGATTATTTGCGAGACAACCTCGAGCGAAGTCCTCAGGCACTTCGACAAAGAGAATTTAATTTTGTTATTGTCGATGAAGTAGATTCAATTTTGATTGATGAAGCACGTACTCCACTTATTATTTCTGCTGCTTCTGCTGATTCAGGTGAATTATATGTAAAATTTGCTCAAATCGTGCGTAAGATGGAAGAAGGTGTGCATTATACTGCAGATGAAAAGTATAGAAGTATTGCAGTCACAGATGCGGGTATTGATTTTGCTGAACAAGAACTTGGTATTTCAAATATTTATTCTGAAGGTGGAGTAAAGTATGTACACCATCTTGAAAATGCAATCAGAGCAAAGGCTATTTATAAAAATGAAGTTGATTATATTGTCCGAGATGGTGAGGTTATGATTGTCGATCCGGCAACTGGTCGAATCAAGGCAGGTCACCGATGGTCTGAAGGATTGCACCAAGCGATCGAGGCTAAAGAAGGTGCGAAGATTCAGCAGGAATCTCGTACACAGGCATCTATTACATATCAAAATTATTTCAAGCTATATCCAAAGCTTGCAGGTATGACTGGTACTGGTTTTACGAGTAAAGAAGAATTTGCAAAAGTCTATGATGTAGATGTGGTAATTGTTCCTACGCATCGACCTGTATCTCGAATTGACCGTGCGGACCTTGTATTTAAGACAGAAGAAGGAAAATTTAAAGCTGTTGCGAAGAAGATTAAGGAATTGTATGACAAAGGGCAACCGGTGCTTGTTGGTACTGTATCGATCGAAAAGAGCCAGCAGGTGAGTACATTGCTAGAGCGTGCTGGTGTTCCACATAAACTACTCAATGCCAAACCAGAATTTGCTGAGAAAGAAGGTGAAATCGTAGCGCAAGCTGGAAAGCGTGGGGCTGTGACTATCGCTACAAATATGGCAGGTAGAGGAGTAGATATCAAACTTGGTGGTGTACCAGCGACAACGGAATCATACGAAGAGATTAAGAGTCTAGGTGGATTGTATGTTATCGGTACAGAGCGACATGAGGCAAGACGAATCGACAATCAGCTTCGAGGACGATCAGGACGACAAGGTGATCCTGGAGAAACACAATTTTATGTATCACTCGAAGATTATCTTATGCGAAACTTTGCCGGCAATGGTTTTGTTAAAAATATGATGGATAGACTCAATATCCCAGATGATATGCCTATCGAGACGCGTGTAGTGTCCCGAAGTCTTGAAACAGCTCAGACAAAAATTGAAGGATGGTATTTTGATTCTCGTAAGCATGTTTTTGAATTCGACAATGTTCTCAATCATCAAAGACTCTTTATGTATGCAAAGAGGAAGAAAGTATTGATAGGAAAAATTGATGATTTGAAGGCACTGTATTCTGAACTTCTCTCATTTGAGCAATCAGGTATACAAATACATGGAGGACATGAAGGGGAAGTCGGTGAATCAGATGGGGATTCTGCAATATCAACACTTGAAACAAAGAAAAATGAAATTATTGCATCTGCAAATCAAGATGAAGCAGTATTTTTCAATATTTTCAGAGCAGTATTGCTTCAGACTATTGATACGTTTTGGATTGAGCATCTTGAAACCATGGATCATCTTCGTGGTAGCGTAAATTTGCGTGCATATGGACAGCGTGATCCACTTGTTGAATATAAACGAGAAGGACATCGATTATTTAAAGAGATGGAGTCTGCCATCCAAAATCAAGTGCTTCATATTCTCGCTTCAATTACACAACAAACTGGTACTGAGATGGGTGAGCAGATCGAACATGCACCTGCACAAAAGGTGACATTGAGTGCACCAGTTGCACCTTCGATAGGGGGTCAGAATCAAGATACGACAAATGGAAATGTCGTACCGGTAGTAAGCGGTCAAGATAAGGTTGGTAGAAATGATCTTTGTCCATGTGGATCAGGTAAAAAATATAAGAAGTGTCACGGAATATAAGACTCAAAGCACCTTCAATTATTTTGCGGTCCTCGGACTTCGTCCTGCGGAGGTAACACTATGTACCGACATATATTGTACCCATGCTATACTTTGTGCATGAACAATATCATCAACTCTGACAAATATCAGCTGGTATTTTCTGCTGTCTTGTTTATAGCGGCACTTGTACTTGCTCTCCTTGTCTTTTTTCCATTTTTAAATGTGATTGCTTTATCAGTTATTTTGGCAGTACTTTTACATCCAGTCTATAAACGGATTATTCTCAAGGTAAAGTCTCCAAGTGTGGCGTCTGGACTTACAATCCTCTTATTGCTCGCGGTGATTATTGTTCCACTTTTATTTATTGTGAACAATATTATTACTGAAGCTCAAGGGCTGTATGCAAATGTTGGCAATAGCGCGACACTTACATCTGATCAGATAACAAACTGGATTGAAGGCAAGGTGCAAGTATATGTGCCAAACTTCACTGTTGATGCAAGAGGTTATTTGGTTGCATTTTCTTCATGGATTGTTTCAAAATTGAGTGGTGTATTTTCTGAGACAGTTGATTTTGTATTCAAACTCGCGCTTTCATTTGTAGCCCTATTTTATTTCTTACGTGACGGAGATAAGTTGTATAACCACCTGATCGCACTAAGTCCTTGGGGGAAAGAAAAAGACGATGCTGTTTTTGGATCAATTCAATCTGCTATCAGATCAGTGGTTGCTGGATCGCTTTTGGTGGCTCTAATACAGGGTGTTTTGGTAGGGATTGGATTTACAATATCTGGAGTACCAAATGCCACATTGTGGGGAACACTTGCTGCAATCTGTGCTTTGATTCCAGGAGTTGGAACTGCGATTGTATGGGTACCTGCTGTAATCTTCTTATTTGTAGTTGATTCAAGTTCATGGCAATGGGTCTTTCAGCTTATATACTCAATAGTCCTTGTGAGTTCGATTGATAATTTTGTTGGTCCTATGATTATGCAAAAGGGAATAAATATTCATCCACTTTTGATTTTATTTTCAGTATTAGGAGGAATTCAGTTTTTTGGCCCAGAAGGATTTCTCCTTGGTCCACTTGTCCTCAGTGTCCTCTTTGTGCTCGTGCGTACATTAAAACCAGAAACAGTAGAAGCTTAAGTCTTATTAATCCATAACACAGATATTCATGAAAACAATCATTACCCATGCTGCCAACTTCCATGCCGATGATGTATTTGCGGTTGCAACACTCCAGCTTTTACTTGAAAAGAGAGGTGAAAAAAAGATGAAAGTGATCCGTACACTTGAACCAGAACGTTTTGCAGATGCGGATTATATTGTGGATATAGGAGGTGTATATAGTGTGAAGAAAAACCGATTTGATCATCACCAGGCAGGAGGGGCAGGGGTGAGAAAAAATGGTGTCCCGTATGCTTCTTTCGGTTTAGTGTGGAAAACATATGGAAAAGAGATTGCAGGAAATGCTTTTGCTTTAGATTGGATAGATAGACATATGGTCCAAGCGATTGATGCCATGGATTCTGGTATGTATCTCTATACACCGATACATGATGATGTACACCCTTTTCTATTTGAGGATTATATTTTTGCAGTTTGTGGAAATGTGAAAGATGAATATGAACAAGCGGGAAACAAAGCGGTTGCAGATCAAAAAAAGTTGATGAAGCGATTTGATGCAGAATTCATGCGAATGGTGAAGGTAGCTAAAGAAGCACTGACTGTATTTATCAAGAGAGCCAATAATAGGGAAGGAATATTTAAGCAAGCAAAGA
>JBJOQZ010000077.1:0-8108 GCA_046049705.1 Candidatus Parcubacteria bacterium
TAATAATTATTTTAATTTCCATTTATACGTTGTATTTGTATACCAGGTATTGATATTGATAAATCGATCTGAAGGTTCTGTAATGAACTGCATATTGTCTGTAAAAACTTGAGTATTCTGCGCGTAGATATATTCTGGTGAGAATAGGAATACAGCAGGAATATCATTTGCTACTTCTTTTGCGAAATCAGCACGTGCTGCTACTCGTTTTATTTGATCAGATGTACTCCGGGCAATCTCTAGTGCCGTATTTGCTTTTGTATTGGTATACGAAGCAATATTGAGGCCAGGGTCAACACGCTGTGTTGAATGCCAAAATGGATAGAGATCGATGTCGCGTCCAACGATTTGACCAAAGAGTAAGGCTCCGTACTTACGCGGTCGGATTACTTTTTGAGTAAGGTCCGAGCTTTCGAATGTCTCTATTTTGACATCTGCACCAATTTTCGTCCACTGGTCTTTTAAAAGTTCTGCTGTTCTAATAAGTTCTGTTGAATTCGATGTTGAAATGGTAAATGCTAATTTCTCTGTCTTCTCAGTTGTCTTTTTTTCGTAGATTGAAGTAGATGCATTTAGTGTCCAACCCGCTTTTTCGAGCACTTGTCGCGCTGATGCGATACGTTGATCCGGGGTCAATGATTCAGTAGTTGTTGCTCCTGTGAGGGTGCTATCGGTAACTGTAATTGGGATAGGGGAATTAATAGCTTTTCCATACCCACCAAGCACTTCTTTAATAATCTGATCTTTGTCTACTGATACATCGAGGGCTTTGCGCACTTCTTTGTGTAGAAATATCGGTTCGGTATTTTGATTAAAAAACAGTGCAAAGATTCTTGGGAGTGTACTTGTCTTGATAATTGTATCCGAATCATGTTCTATGAGTTCTTTTATAACTTCTGAGTGTATACCGCTCAAAGTATCAATATCTTTTTTCTCAAATGCTTTTTTTGCCTCATCTTCACTTCTCATAAATGCGATTGTCAATCTATCGATATACGGCCTTCCGAGAGTGTATTTTTTGAATGCTTCAAGGTCATATGTTTCGATAAATCCATCTTTGTCTTGTCGAATAGACTTAACTTTAAATGCACCTGAACCAATTGGAATTTGGTAATAAGCACTTAAATCAAAATCCTGAGCTGGTACAGTAGACCAAATATGCTTAGGTAAAATACCCAAGGTTAAATTTTCAGCAAATGGTGCATATGCTTTTTTTAATGTAAATGTGATTTGTCTGTCATCTACTTTTTGTACTGTTACGCCAGACCAGTTAGCGGCGATTGGACTATTTACATCTGGATTTTTTGCCATATCGATAGTGAAAAGTACATCTTCTGTAGTGAGAGGGGTACCATCATGAAATTCAGCATTTGGATTTATACGTACGGTATAGATGAGGCCGTTTTCAGATACCGTCCAAGACTCAGCTAGATCTGGAACCAATTGTCCGTTTGTTGAGATTTTTAATAAACCAGAATAAATAACATTGGTAAGACTTTTGTCGACATCAGAAGTGGCCAGGATTGGGTTGATATATCTTGGGTTACCCACCATACCTTCTATGATCTTTCCGCCTCTGTCTGGTACTTCGACACCAAAGGTTTTCTGAGTGGAAGAATATACAAAGAAACTACTCAAAATGAAAACAGCAAACGCAATGACTGCAGCCACTTTTTCGCTTGGGCGCAAGGTTGAAAATATGTTCACAGTAGTGTGAGATTACAATTAATGAGAATAATAGGAGATGAGAAATATTTACTCTATATTCTGTGTTGTCTGTAGCTATATGCTCCGCGAAAGGGTGTATAAGGGTACTACAAAATCAGAGAAGTAGAGTCAGGCAAATTACTGAGCTTTGAGTGCGAGAATGGCTGCAATAACAAATAAGATTGCTACTACAATCGTAAAGAGAAACAGGAATTTGTCGAATCCACGACGTGTCCTCCAAGTAGAAACCGAGTCACCGCCTCCAAATACACCTCCAGCCCCAGCTTCTGACTGCTGGAGTAGGACGCTAACTGTAAGGAGTACAGCGAGCACGATCTGAATTACAGGGAGAATAGAGTAAATATCCATCGGAGATAATATTATCATGTCTTCAAATATTTGCAATATGGTATACTATGACGGTATATGAAAGCTCTATTTATAGGTATATTTGCCATTATTGCTATCGGATTGCTGTATTTTACGGTACAGGTAGTCAAAAGCCCTCAATTCAAGACATCTTTGGTACCAAACCCTACAACCTTTGGAGGCGACGATGAAAATGTAGGTGGGGATAAAGGCAATGTCTTTGTAGACATAAACAATGGCTTTTCATTTGCACTACCTGAAGCTTGGAAATCTATTTCACCAGAAAAAGTGCCAGGCTTTGCACCATTGATACAGGCCGGACCAGGAAAATATCTTACGGTATCTACGAAGCTCTTTTCTCGCAAGGAAAACATAAATGCTGATATTGAATCTCTTACTACAAAGCTGCCTCAAGCTATAATCGATACTGTAAGTGTTTTAGCGGGAGAAGAAATAGATATTCGTACCGAAACAGTAAAAAAACTGACATTTAAAAATGGTATCAATGGATTTAAAATTTCGTATCAAGGGCAAACAAAAGAAGATGTACTAGTCCCTCAATATGTAAAAGGTAATATGTATGCCTATTATGTTCGAGGTGACATATTGTACGCATATACTGTACATATCTCTTCTGAAAAAAGTGAATTAGAACAAGCATCTGGTTCACAGGCAACATCTTTTCTGCAAGAAGGGGATACCGTGTTACAGGAGATGACGATTTTCTAGTAGTTAGATGGATAGTGTTTTTTATCTAACTGTTGTAGGACTTGTTGATGTTGAGGTTGTAGTGCTTTGATGCATGCGCTTTATATCATCAAGAATCTTTTTTGCATCTGTATCATTTGTTTTTCTAACAATAGTTCCTGTGATATCTATTGGAATAACCTCAGTTGACTGTACTTGCTGTAGATCTGGGGTGAGGGTGATGCCTACGGCTATACCATGGGTTGTATCATATGAAAAATATTGATCAAAGATATAATTTCCAAGCGAATAATAGATATATGTATCTTTATATACTTCAATGCTCTGTACGACATGTGGATGCGCGCCGATGATTAAATCTGCACCACTGTCCACCCATTGATGTGCCAGCGAAATTTGATTTCGATTCGGTGTCTTTTGATATTCTTCACCCCAGTGAGGAAAGACAACTGTAAATGCTATACGAGGATCAGCTTCGTACCGCGCAATTTCGGCTAGAATATGCGCTTCATTTTTATATGTAAATTGATGATATCCGATAAATGCTATACATGAAGGATTAGTCGAATCGGCAGGTCTGCTTGGTAAGGGGCAATGCACATATGAACTCGAAGCAATATCAAATAAAGAATTTGTTGGATTTCCAAAATACTGAACTCCTGCGTCCTCAAGATATTGTATTGTTTGAGTAAGTCCTTCTCTGCCAAAATTGTCAGCGTGATTATTTGCCAAACTAACGATATCAATACCGCTTTCATTAAGTAATACTGCGGTGCTTGTTGGAAAAGTAAAGCTAAAGCCAGGGATAGCTTTGCCATTTGCATCTATGGTACGTGAGGTATGGGAGGTGATAGGTCCTTCAAGGTTTGCTATGACGAGGTCGTAATCTTTGGTTAAAGCTTTTGTTCCTGATGCAAAGACATAATCTCCACCACGTTTTCTGATATGCGTTGCTACACCTCGATCAAACATCATGTCGCCAAAAAAAAGCATTGTGTATGGCTTTTGTTCAGCGGACTCAGCAGTGGGAGTGAGTATGGTGTTTAGTGTATCGTCGACAACTGAAGGTGTATTGTCTATATCTGTAAATATCTTGGAAGACAATAAGGTGTTAGAGACTGTATATCCGATTAAAAAGAAAATAACTCCGACAACTATGGTGCTTATAATGCGAAATGGTTTTGAATATGTTATAGAAGGATATGTTGACATTGTGTTACTATAGTATATATGAAATTTTTCTATATCCTGACTAAAAGTATTTCTTCAAAACAGTTTTACGGCGAGGTGATCGGTGGAAAACATCCAACCGGATTTATGTTTTTAGCAAAAGTCCAGGTGCTAGTTGCATTATTTATGACGATTTTGGTTTCAATACAGATATCCTCTGTATTACCAACCCTAGAACAAAAGATGGCTTCTGTATTACCAGAAGGTGCTGAGATTATTTTGAAAGAAGGTAGACTACAGTCAAATACAAATCCAATTACTGTCCCTTTGTCTCAAGGTAAAGAAATAGGCGATGGTACTAGTGCTGCATCTATTCCAAATAATCTATTTGTAATAGATGTGACCGCCTCTACTACAGAAGAAGAGTTTCATACAAAAAACACATTTATGTTGATAACGAGCGAGGGTATTGTATACGGCGAATCTGGTAAGAAAATCTCAACAAATTACTTTACTGAAATAAAAGATGTCGATATGGTAATTGATAAACAGTTCTTGACTGATAAAGCCAAGACGATTAAGGAATATGCAAAGTTCCTGCCTTTTATTTTGTTTATAGTATTATTGATTGTGCTTTATGTTATGGCGCTTTTTACTGCATTTATGTACGCAGTCTTTGTATTCATTATGTTTAAGGTAATGAAAATCGGAAAAGGGTTTAAGGAGGCTTTTGCGGTGGCAATGTATTCGAGAGGGTTTGCTCTTATTCTTGGTGTTTTCGCTCTTATTTTACCGCTCCTTATGATCCCTACATTAAGTATTCTTGTTCAAATTTTATTTATCACTCTCATGATAAGACCTGCTCGATTGAAAAATATTATTTAAGTGGGGTATACTATATATATGACAACACAAACACCGACACGTATTCCGACGTCAAATAAGAAAGTATTCATTGTTTCATTCATCATCTCTATAATCGCAATATTCTTTTTTGTATATTTCATTAAGTATTCTGCACTTAATCAACGTATAGGCGTAGACAAAGAGGTATTCACTAAAAATCCTAATCCAGCAAAAGTATTTGATGTTCCACTTACTGAAGCTAAGCTTGTATATATTGATCTAGAAAAATATGCAGATGACCCTGCTATCCAGGCATCATCAACTCATCCAGATAAAATCGGATGTGGAGATGCATTGGCTACATACATGATTCCTGCAGGAGAAGAGGCAGGTATCGATCCTTCTGATCGTGTGAATTTCATTCTCCCTAAATTACTCGATCCAGCGCTTTTTACAGAGTTCAAAAATTCTGACCAAGCAAAGAAAGTGAGTCCATATTCTGTATTTGCAAGTGCTCCGCAATCAAAACTCTCGCTTAAGAGTGTGCAAGTCCTAACAGAAGAGGTGGTTGTAAAGCTTACTGGATCCTTGGCCCTTGGTGGCGTTTGTGATTCACCTCGAGTCTATGCTCAGCTCACAGGAACAATCGGACAATTTTTTCCAGACAAAATCATCTCTATCTTCATCAACGGTATACCCCTTGAAAAAATACTTAGTGAAAAATAAAAGTTAGTCGGTCCAACTCCTTCATCACCACCTTGTCTCGCTTTGTATGAGCAAGGTGGTTTTTGATTGATTGAACAATATCTTGAAGGCAGGTAAGGGTATGGGGGATATGTGATTTGCATCGCGAGGCATGCAATAAAGAAAGATATACTTGTGCCATGTCGATATGTCTTAGTATCAGAGATATATGTTTGTGCGCATTTAGTTTTTCTTGCTCAATAGAATAATATGCAGTCGTAATCTTAAGTATTTGAGCATCTTGTTCGAAGTCGTCTAAATCATCTGCGAGTTGTCTGGCGAGCTGTATGGCATATATTGTTTTTGATAAGATACAAATAATGTAGTCAGAGTATGAATACAGGGGTGAGTACCAAGATATATGAGATAGTCTGTCTTCCCAGATATCGATAGTCTGACATATCAAAGGTAAAAAGACTTGCAATCCGCAGGACTTATGAGCATGTGACTCTATCGGTATATGTGAACAAATAGCGATAGAGTCTTCTAAGGTTTGTCGAGGGGTACCATGTCTAAATATAGACATATATAGCGAGTCACACGTATATAATATGTTCTCGGCATACAACCAAGGTATATTACATACAGTATAGATATCTTTTAAAGCAGCAATACCTGCACGGTATAAGGTGATAAAAAGAGGGAGGAGGAAATGTCTATCTGTATGATCAGCAAGTTGGTCGTATAAATAATATGCATATAAAAGAGTTGAAAAATCTTTTAGGGGATCGTGTGCAATATTGGTACCAGATAGATGACCATACATAGTATCTTCCATATCTATGTATATTGCGCAGATGATATTGAAATCTTTCGAATTCAGAATATCTCTAAGTGATGCAAGTAAATCTACCTGTATCGATTCCGCATAATATGTCTTCACTATATATTTTTTAAGATGCTCAAATACTAAAGTTTTGTATTCTTCAGTGTATAGGTATGTACTAATTTGGCGTGTACTAGTTTGTCTTGGCAGATATGTGCTGGTATGGAAAAGTCTATAGACCATCTGTCCAAGTACACTCTCAATATATATAAGTTGATCAAATAATATGTCGGTCGCATATACTTTAGGATTATCAAATTCGATATATAGATATACAGGTTTATCTGTATGAGGCATTACTATATCAGGTATAGGCAAATAATTTGTGCCTGATGTAGGTGTCGGTAGGACTGATTCATATTGAAAATAATTCCAGTATATAGATGTAATGAGTAGATTTGTATACTGATCTGGTTGATGGGGTAAAAGAGTGTTGGAGTCCGGGCTGTGTGTAATATGCTCACCCGTAAGGCGAGTCATTATGTCTTTAAATTCTACGTTTGAAATCTGTATTCTGCTCAATAGGTATAAGGCCATATATGAAAATGGGTAGAACTCTGAAGTTTCTGCTGTGAACAACTTTATGTTTTCTATTATATGTGTTTTAAGTGATTCGCATGGAAGATGTAAAGATTCAAAGTAAGCTACTATAGCTGAAAGTGCAACAATATCTAAAGAATGCCATGAATCTGATTCTGTATCTGTATCAATCTGAGCTTTGTACCAAGTATTGAATAGGAAAGGAATATCTTTGTCCCGTATTTTGTCGAGAGTAAATATGATCGTTGCAAGTGTAGGGCCCTTGGTCCAATTAGGTAGATAGTTTTGAATTGCAAAGAGTGCACTAAATGTATCGTCAATATCGTCCGGGTAGGGTGAAGGAAGATCTCTTTGAATATAATTTAATGTATAAAGACTGGAAAACTGAGAAATCAAAAAAGATATAATGTTTTTAATCGATATATCGATTTGATATGACAGGTACCAATATGTAGTTGGGATACAAAAATAGTTTTTATGTTGGTCCTTATATGAATCTAATGGGTGATTTTGATTGGGATAAATCGCTCCGCCACTTTCAATATATCTGAGATATGTTTGTATACGCAGAAGGGAAGTGAGTCTTAGGATAGATATAAATACAGGACGATGGAGCATGTCGTCTTTGGACAATGCGTCTAGTGTGGCTTGTATGTGCACATGTATACCTTGCATGCATGTGATGGTATCTGTATGTGTATGATATTTTGATAAAGATTATTTTGATGGATATTTCATGCAATGAAATGTATATAAAAGTATGCTATTTTATACATCTATGGAGAGGTGGCAGAGCGGTTGAATGTACCACCTTGGAAAGGTGGCAGAGGAGCAATCCTCTCGAGGGTTCGAATCCCTCTCTCTCCGCACTGAAATAAAATACCGTCCTGCAAGGATGGTGTTTTATTTCAGCTTTGGGATAGCAGGATTCGAAAGACGGACTGAAGCTCTGCATTGAGCAATCGCAGATTGCGAAGCAGAGCGAAGGAGTCGGGGTCGACAGGAAAATTGCGTAGCAATTTTAACTGGTGACCGAATCCCTCTCTCTCCGCACTGCCAGCACTCGCCAGATACTTCCGGCGAGTGCTGGCAACAATGAAGTGGCTCATTCTCAAAACACCACATGACGGACATCTGATATAATCCTTTTATAAAACATAATTATCAAACATGAAAAAAATTCATCTTAGTATCGATA
>JBJOQZ010000078.1:0-3599 GCA_046049705.1 Candidatus Parcubacteria bacterium
GTTGATCCTGAAACAGGTGAAGCCATGATTCGTGTCCCGGATGTCTTCGATGTTTGGTATGACTCTGGCTCGATGCCATTTGCTCAAAATAATTTCTTACCATCGACTACACCGGTTGGACATAAGCCGTCTAAATCACAATTCCCAGCAGACTTTATCGCTGAAGGACTCGATCAGACTCGAGGATGGTTCTATTCACTCCTTGCACTTGGAGTAGGGCTTTTCGATACTGTGCCGTATAAGCATGTTATGGTAAATGGACTTATCCTCGCAGAAGATGGGCGAAAGATGTCAAAGAGTTTGAAAAACTATCCGCCGCTTGGTCCTACAATCGACAAATACGGTGTCGATGCACTTCGATATTTCCTTGCATCTTCGCCGGCGACACATGCAGAAGAAGTAGCATTTTCAGAAAAAGGTCTCGATGAAGTAAATAAAAAAGTATTTAATCGTCTCGACAATATGTATTCATTCTTGGATATGTATACCGGTCAGGAACCTGAGGGAAGCGAGCTCTGGAAACTTGCCCGAGGCCCGATGACTCAAGAAGAAATCGCAGCAGAGCTCTCAAAGCTTACTCATCCACTCGATGTCTGGGCAATCGCAAGACTCAATCAAACAATCCGAGCAGTGTCAGAAGGGTTTGAAGGGTACATGATTGATAAGGCAACTCGACCGATCGGAGAATTGGTAGATGATATGTCTCGCTCATACCTCAAGCGGTCTCGCGATCGATTCAAGGGTGGAGAGGATCAGCATCAAGCAGTATTTGTGACTCGATATATTCTCGAACAACTTTCACGACTGATGGCACCAGTGACGCCGTTTATGGCCGAGTATCTCTATGGCAAAGTTAAGTTTGGAAATGTCTTGAGCGTGCATTTGGAGAGTTGGCCTACGGTCCCGGCGCTTACAGATGCGGGTACAAAAATCATTGCAGATATGAAGCAATTTGATGAAGTTGTAGAACGTGGCTTGGCACTTCGTGCAGAAGTAAAGATAAAAGTGCGACAAGTATTGCAGTCTTTTACTTATCCAAAAGCGCAAGCAAGTTTTGAAAGGGCACTCACAACTCTTATGGCAGATGAACTCAACGTAAAAGAAGTAATCGCTGGAGATGCATTTGCATTGGATACCGTAATTACACCCGAACTTCAAAAAGAAGGATATGCCCGAGAGATTATCCGAGCCGTACAACAAGAGCGAAAAAATAAAGACTTACAGCCAAAAGATACTATCGTTATAATCTTCAATCCTGCGACACTGACTAGTGAGATAGAAGACATGCTCAAAACATATCAAGCAGAAATCAGCAAAACAGTTTCAGCAACTGAAATTGTACAAAAAGATACTATTGAAACTATGTGGAATACCGTGGACATCGGCGACCAACAAGTGCAATTTACTATCAACACACAGTAATTTACACATAAATTTATACATATTGTGGCATACCGTATTTACACCACAGATAGCTTCGTCATAAAAAATAGTCCATCTAAAGATGCAGATGTTTCATTGCTCTTATTTACCGAGCAGTTCGGGCTTTTATATGCTGCTGCAAAATCTGCTCGTGCCGGTATGTCTAAGCTAAAAGCCTCATTGCAGACTACTAATTTTTCAAGTATCTCAATGGTAAAAGGAAGGGAAGTGTGGCGCGTCACAAATGCTAAAAAACATATTGCTCTCTATGATAAGCGTATTCCACCAGAACTTCGGATATGTTTTGTACATCTCCTTGAGCATATCGCTCGGTTTTGTCCGAAAGAAGTGCCTGAATCTGAGATATTTTCAGACTTGAAATCAATAGCCGCATTTATCTTTCTCGAATTTGCCTTGCTTCAGTCACCAGAATATATCTTTGCTTGTGAACAATGGTTCCTCCTCCGTCTCCTCTATAATCTTGGGTATATTCAAAGTACCGATACGGTGTATCAAATATTGATGCAAACTATTTCGCATGAACAACTCAGTTACTTGGTGGATGAATCAGTTTCTCAAGGGGTACAGAAAATAATTGAGCATGCAATTGCGCAAAGTCATCTATAGTCAGTCGTGCCATATGTTATACTTTCCGATATGAACAACGATCAAAGTAAGATCGAACAACTAAAAAAGAAATTGTATTCAATCTCGGATGATGCTCCGGAGTTAAGACGAGCACGTCTCAAGCATCATGCAAGCCAAGTGGCTACTCATTGGGGGGAAGATGAGGAACAAAAAGAATTACCAAAAGTGACAATCAAAGAGCTCTATGGTGAACCAAAGAAAGGTTCAATTTTAAAGAAAATATTTATTCTTTCTACGCTTGCTTGTATTGCAGCTGCCGGTTTTGCTTGGTACATGATTGTCACAGGGGGTAACAATGTGTCTGCGGGAAATATCAATATCGCGGTTATTGGCCCAGTAGCTATACCTGCGGGAGAAAAATTGAACTTAGATATCGAAGTTACAAACTTGAATCCAGATAAGCTTGAAGCTGTCGATATGATTGTCGAATATCCTCAGGGTACAAGAAAAGCAGACGATGGTTCTACAGTTGTGCTCAGTGATCGTATCCCAATTGGAGAAATCGAGAGAGGGGAGACTGCTCGAAGACAAGTACAAGTAATATTATTTGGTGAAGAAAATGTAAAGAAAGAGATAAAAATTACGGCCGAGTATCGTGTACCTGGATCAGTAATTTTATTTAGAAAAGAAAATAGATATCCAATCTTTATAGGTTCTGCACCGGTTTCAGTCGATATTACAAACTTCAAGGAAGTCGTACCTGGGCAAAGTACGACATTCAAAGCAGAGATTACTTCAAACTCTAAAGAAGTAGTTAAAAATCTTTTGTTTAAGACAAGTTATCCTGCAGGATTTAAATTTGAATCAGCTGCACCTGCTGCAAGTTTTGAGAATAATACATGGGTACTCGGTGATATGAAGCCAGGGGATAAACGTGAAATTACAATTACGGGTCAAATCCTTGGGGATCCAAATATAGAGCGATTTTTTAGCTTTACTGCTGGGACACAAGACCCACTCGATGCCAGTGCTGTTGCCGTCAAACTTGTAGAGTCAAAAGAAAAAGTGCTTGTACGTAAGCCATTCCTTGCTGCTGATATTTCACTCAATGGAAGTGGTGCTGCAACATATATCTCACCAGCAGGAGAGCCGATCCGAGGGCAGGTGGTTTGGCAAAATAATCTGACAGTACCTGTCTATGATGCTATTTTGGAAATGAAACTCAATGGCGCCACAATCGATAAAAAGATGGTGAATTCTGAGAGAGGTTTTTATAGCTCACTTGCAAATACTATTGTCTGGGATAGACAAACTCTTGAAGAGCTAAAAGAAGTGCCACCAGGTGCTACGGGTACATTTGAATTTGCTCTTGCATCACTTCCGCCAACTATACAAAATAATTCTACATTGCGAAGACAAAATATTGACCTCAGTCTCACAATCCGTGCAAAACGTTTAAGTGAAAATCGCGTACCAGAAGAAATAAAATCAACAACTGAGCGAACAATAAAAGTGCAGAGTCAAATCGGTCTCGCTTCAAGGTTGGTACGAAACGTCGGTCCATTTGAAAACACTGGGCCAATTCCACC